>SCTD01000363.1 GCA_004299215.1 Frankiales bacterium
CCTCGTTGAGGCCGAGCGCGAGCCCGCGGCGGGCGGGGCCGGCGAGGTCGATCTTCATGACGACGGTCGTGGACCACGTCAGGCCCTGGCTCACGCCCAGGAGCAGGTTCGCGGCGACGACCCACGCCCACGTGTCGGCGGCGAGCAGCAGGACGGGGACGGGCGCGGCGAACGCCCAGCCGGCGAGTAGCAGCCGTCGCCGCCCGACCCGGTCGGCCAGCGCCCCTACGGCGAGGTTGCTCAGGGCCTTCGCGAGCCCGAACGCCAGGACGAACGACAGCAGGACGGTCGACCCGGTGACGTGCAGGGCCTGCTCGGCCAGGAGCGGGACAGCGGTCCGCTCGACGCCGACGGTCGCGCCGACGAACGCGTTGACCGCGACGAGGAGCCAGAACTGCCCGGCGTTGGGCCGCAGCCCGAGACGGACCTCGCGGTCCTGCGCGACGGGCCTTCGTGCGGCGCGCTCGCGGGGCCGCCGTTCGGTGGCGTGCGCGTCGGCGGGGCACGGCGCGGACAGCCCGCGCCGTGCCCTGCCGAGCAGGCTCACGCGGGGGTGTCGACGGGCAGCCCCTTGTCGCGGGCGCCGGCGAAGTCGTCGTCGATGGCGACGACCTGCTTGCCGGCGGCGTCCAGGACGGACGCGGCGATGGAGGCGCGGAACCCGCTGGCGCAGTGGACCCAGACGGGGCCGTCCGGGACCTCCGCGAGCCGGTCGTGGAGCGAGTGGAGCGGGATGTGCTGCGCCCCGGCGACGTGTCCGTCCTTCCACTCGGCGTCGCGGCGGACGTCGAGGACGTGGACCCTTCCGGCGTCCCGGGCCTGCGCGAGGTCGGCGAACGTCGCGGTGCGGTACTGCGACAGCGGCGTCGTTCCGGCGATCCGGTCGATCGGTCCGGTCGCCTGACCGGCGGGCCGGTCGATCCCGATCCGGACCAGCTCGCGCTGGACGTCGGCGACCTGCTCCGGGGTGTCGCCGATGAGCGTGAGCGGTGTGCCCCACGGGATGAGCCACCCGAGGTAGGTGACGACGTTGCCGGTCGCGTCGAAGCTGTAGGTCCCTGGCACGTGCCCGCGTGCGAACGCGGTCCGGTCGCGCAGGTCGACGACCCACTCCCCGGCGTCGATGCGCTTGCGGAGCTCGTCGGCGTCGGCCTGCTCGACCGGGGACAGGTCCACGGGCGCGGGCCCGGCGAGGTTCGCCGGTCCCATGTGGGCGTAGTAGGCCGGGTAGGCGTCGAATCCTTCGAGCAGGGCCGTGACGAAGTCGTCCTCGTCCTGCGTGAGCGCGGGGTTCTGCTCCCGCTGCTGGCCGATCGTCGAAGCGGTCCCGGACGTCGGGGTGGCGGAGCAGAAGCTCCCGAACCCGTGGGTGGGCAGGACGGCGGTGTCGTCGGGGAGCATCTCGGCGAGCCGCCGGACCGACGCGTGCTGGGCCCGGGTCAGCCCGACGGTCGCGTCCGCGCTGACGAGGTCGGTCCGGCCGACCGCGCCGAACAGCATCGACCCTCCGGTGAACACGAACGACGGCGTGTCGCCGCTGCCGACGGCGAACGAGACGTGGTGCTGGGTGTGCCCGGGGGTGCCGATGGTCCGGACGGTCATGGCGCCGACGGTGCGGACGTCCTCGTCGCAGACCTCGGTCCGTTCGTAGGCGACCTCGGCCTCGCACGGCACCAGGTAGGGGACGCCGGCGTCGCGGGCGAGCTGGAGCCCGCCACTGACGTAGTCGTTGTGGGCGTGGGTCTCGGCGACCGCGGCGAGCGAGACGCCGCGGTCGCGCAGGACGTCCAGGACGCGGTCGATGTCGCGCTGCGGGTCGATGACCAGCGCGTGCGCGCCGTCGTCCACGACGTAGCTCCGGTCGCCCAGGCTGGGGGTCTCGACGACGGTGACGGTGAGCCCGTCCTTCTCGATGGTGTCGCTCATGTGCTGGCCTTCCTCGGGGTTAGGGGCGGGGCGCGCCGGTCTCGACGGGTCGTCCGCTGCGGATCCACGCGCTGGTGCCGCCGGCGACGGAGCGGGCGTCGACGCCGGCGCGGCGCAGGATCTCCGCGGCCTGGGCGCTGCG
>SCTD01000031.1 GCA_004299215.1 Frankiales bacterium
CGTCGACGAGGGCGTCGACACCGGACCGGTCGTCGCGCAGGCGGCGGTGCCGGTCGAGCAGGACGACGACGAGGCCTCGCTGCACGCGAGGATCCAGGGCGTGGAGCAGCCGCTCTACGTCGAGGCGATCGGACGGCTGGCCCGCGAGGGCTGGACCGTCTCGGGAAGGACCGTGAGGATCGGATGACCCGAACGAAGGTGCGACGCGCACTGGTCAGCGTCTTCGACAAGACCGGGCTGCTCGACCTCGGCAAGGGGCTGGCCGACGCCGGCGTCGAGATCGTCTCGACCGGCTCGACCGCGGCGAAGCTGCGCGAGGCCGGCATCGACGTGACGGCCGTCGACGAGCTCACCGGCTTCCCGGAGTGCCTCGACGGGCGGGTCAAGACGCTGCACCCGCACGTGCACGCCGGGATCCTGGCGGACCTGCGGATCACCGACCACATCGCGCAGCTCGAGCAGCTCGGCATCGAGCCGTTCGAGCTGGTCGTCGTGAACCTCTACCCCTTCACGCAGACGGTCGCGTCCGGCGCGGCGCCCGACGAGTGCGTCGAGCAGATCGACATCGGCGGGCCGACGATGGTGCGCGCCGCGGCCAAGAACCACCCCTCGGTCGCGGTCGTCGTGGACCCCGCGTCGTACGACGACGTGCTCGCGGCGGTGCGCGACGGCGGCACCACCCTCGAGCAGCGGCAGGCGCTGGCCGTCGAGGCGTTCCGGCACACGGCGTCGTACGACATCGCGGTCGCCAGCTGGATGGGTGCCCAGTTCGGCACCGAGCAGTTCCCCGAGTGGGTAGCGGCGTCGTGGCAGCGCGCCGACGTGCTGCGCTACGGCGAGAACCCGCACCAGTCGGCCGCGCTCTACCAGGGTGTCGACGAGGGGCTCGCGTCGGCGACGCAGCTGCACGGGAAGCCGATGTCCTACAACAACTTCGTCGACGGCGACGCGGCCTGGCGCGCAGCCCACGACCACGGCGACCAGCCGACCGTGGCCGTCATCAAGCACGCCAACCCGTGCGGCATCGCGGTCGGGACCGACGTCGCAGACGCGCACGCGAAGGCGCACGCGTGCGACCCGGTGTCGGCCTTCGGTGGCGTCATCGCCACCAACGTCCCGGTGTCGCTGGCGATGGCGGAGCAGGTCGCCGACATCTTCACCGAGGTCGTGCTGGCCCCGGCGTACGAGGACGGTGCCGTCGAGCTGCTGTCCAGGAAGCCGTCGATCCGGCTGCTGACCGTGCCGGCCGGCGCGCAGCAGGCCGTCGAGTGGCGGCCGGTCAGCGGCGGCGTGCTGCTGCAGACCCGCGACCGGCTGGACGCGGCAGGCGACGACCCGTCGACCTGGACGCTCGCGTGCGGCGAGGCGCTGTCCGAGGACGCGCTGGCGGAGCTCGCCTTCGCCTGGCGGGCGGTGCGCGCGGTGAAGAGCAACGCGATCCTGCTGGCCTCCGGCGGTGCGACCGTCGGCGTCGGCATGGGTCAGGTCAACCGGGTCGACTCGGCGCGCCTCGCCGTGACCCGCGCGGGGGAGCGGGCCGCGGGCTCGTTCGCCGCGTCGGACGCGTTCTTCCCCTTCGCCGACGGTCTCCAGGTGCTGCTCGACGCCGGAGTGCGCGCGGTCGTGCAGCCGGGCGGATCCGTGCGCGACGAGGAGAGCATCGCCGCGGCGCAGGCCGCCGGCGCGACGATGTACTTCACGGGCACCCGCCACTTCGCCCATTAGTGCTGGACTTCTCGCGAGACGAGCTCGTCGGGCGCACCTTCGCCGGGGAGTCGCTCGTCGGCGCCGACTTCAGCGAGGCGACGCTCACCCGCGTCGTCTTCGACAGCTGCGACCTGTCGGGCGCCGAGCTCACCAGCGCCACGCTCGACACCTGCGCCTTCCTCGGCTGCCGGATGGAGCGGGTGCGCCTGTTCGGCTCGACCCTGCGCGGCTGCAAGCTCACCGGCTCGACGTTCGTCCGCGCCGCCCTGCGGCCGCTGACGGTCGACGGGGGCGACTGGTCGTACGTCTCCCTGCGCGCGGCCGACCTGCGCAGCGTCGCGCTGGCCGGTGTGGGGCTCGCCGAGGCGGACCTCACCGACGCGGACCTGTCCGGCTGCGACCTGACCGGGGCGGACCTGTCGCGCGCCCGGCTGCGCGGGGTGCGGCTGCGCGGGGCGGACCTGCGCGGGGCGCGCCTCGACGGCTGCGACGTCGACGGCGTCGACTGGGCCGAGGTGCGGATCGACGTGTCGCAGGCCGTGCTGCTGGCGCGGGCGCACGGCGCCGTCGTGGACGGCTGAGCCCGTGCGTCATGCTCAGCGGAGCACCTGGCGCGGGGTGGAGCATGACGCGAGCGGGCGGCTAGCCTTCGCGCCGTGACCGCACGCATGCTGCCCGGAGCCCCCGTCGCGGAGGCCGTGCTGGCCGACCTGCGCCCCCGCATCGCCCGCCTCGTGGAGGCCGGGCACCAGCCAGGGCTCGGGACGATCCTCGTCGGCGGTGACTCCGCCAGCGGCGGCTACGTCAACATGAAGATGGAGAAGGCCGCGGAGCTCGGCATGACCAGCCCGCACATCCACCTCGGCGACGACGCCACGCAGGCCGACGTGGTCGCGGCGATCAGGCAGATGAACGACGACCCGGCCGTCGACGCGATGCTCATCCAGCACCCCACCCCGAAGCAGATCGACTTCGAGGCCGC
>SCTD01000364.1 GCA_004299215.1 Frankiales bacterium
GGTGACCGAGCGACTCGTAGCCACCGGCGCGCACGTGATCGCCGTGGATGCACTGCCGACCATGATCGTCGCGGCACGCGGGCGGGCCCCTGAGGCGGACTTCCTTGAGGGTGACGCCCTGACAGTCGATCTGCCCGGATCCTTCGATGCTGTGGTGCTCTCGTTCGTCCTCCACAACCTCGACGCGGACCAACGTCGCACGCTGCTACGTCGCAGCCGTTCGCTGCTGCGCCCAGATGGCCGCGTCGCCCTGCTCGAGTGGGCACTCCCCCGCAGCGCCCGCCGGGCGCGGGTGTGGCGAAGCCTGCTGGCACGAATCGAGCCGTCCCCAGACGTGGGTGAGGTGCTCGACGGTGCCCTGACGACGGATCTCGCCGCGACGGGACTACGAGTGGTGCAGCATCATGCGCTGGCCGGGGGCCGGACACAGCTGATGCTTGCGACTGCCGACGAGTGAGTGTCTCGCAGATCCCTGTCGTCGGCCGGCGGGCCCGCTACTGCAGGTGCCGGACATGGGCCCGCAGCGCGTCAGGTCGTGCGTCGAACGGCGATGTGCAGGTGATCGGCGTGCACCAGGTTGGTGAACCCCCGCCGTCCGCCCGCGTCAAGGTCGAAGCCGGGTGGTGCACCAACCTGCGACACGTCCTTGTCGGCCCCTGCAGTCTCCACCACCGAGCGGATGACAGAAGCAGCTGCGTCGGCGATCGGGACGCCACCGAGCGAGTGGATGTCCACCGCCTGCCCGCGCCAGTGCGCGCTGACCGGCGGCGACGTCCTGCCGTCGACGACCCTCTCCGGGTGTCCCGTCTTGAGCACGGTCGTGCGCAGCGGGGTCACGTCCGCCAAGCGCAGCATGACCCGCAGAAGGTTCGGTGAGATCTGGCCGGAGTAGATGTCCCAGCGGGCGCTATCCGTGAGATCGATCCTGCTGTCGTCCAGAACCTGCTGCGCCGGAACAGCCAGTTGCGCCGGACGTTCGAGCTCCGTACCTCCAGCAGAGGCCAGCGCCTCGACGCGCCAGATGCCCCCGCGTTGACGCAGCCGAACGTCGAGCGTGCGCCGCACGACGAGAGCGTCCCCCCTGCGGTTCTGCAGAACTTGACGCAGGACGATGAGAGCGACGCCCGACGTCGCTTGTGCTGAGACCGGAGTCAGTCCGCCGTACTGGACGAACTCCACGTCGGCGCGCGACCAGTGGTCGGACATCACCAGAGGCGCGGCCGCTGACGCCAGTTCCTCGGCGACGCCGAGATACTCCCCGGGCGGAGTCGGCAACGGCGTGCTGTCTGACGGGTCGTACGTCGCGAGCCCCTGCGCGAAGCGGCCAGCGGCTTCCTTGAACGCGGGGAGCGCGTCCCCCGCGGGCGCACGGTAGAGCGCGGGTGTCGGCGGCGGCGTGGGCTCGGCCGATCCCGTCTTCGTCGGCCTTCCGGCCTGACCTCCACCAATCCGGGTGCAGCCGGCGAGGAGGGCGGCGCTGCCAAGGATCAGCCCGCGCCTGCTCAGCGCATGGGTGGCGACGTCGTGAGGCTTCATCGCATAACAACGCTAGTCGCAGCAGCGGTGAAGGTCTCGCGCCCCACTCTCCCCGGCGAGGGTCGCGGGCGGCGCGGGTGCTGGCGGGTCAGGGCGGGATTGCCGTCCCATCCCGGAAGTCGTGCCAGGTCCAGGGGCACCAGGGATCGACGTCCGTCGGGTGCCACTGATCCTCCTTGTTCATCGATGTCGCCGCTTCTGCTTCTACGACGGCTCCGGCGCACGTCGCGGCCACGGCGCCAGCAAGGCGCACAGACGTGCGACTCCTGAAGGTCATCTGCGCGCCGGAGTCGGTCACGAGTGTCACCCGGCTCGCAGCTTCAGCTTGGGGCTGGCTGCGCCCGTGGGCGGGACGCTCATGCTCCGCAACGAGAAGCTCATGATGTCCCGGAACACGGGTCCGGCCACCGCGCCTCCGTAGTAGCCGTTGCGCGGGTTCTGGATCGACACGGAGATGACCAGCCGAGGAGCGTCTGCGGGCGCGAACCCCACGAAGCTGGCCGTGTAGCCGCTGTAGCCGCCGTTGACGGCTCGCTGGGCCGTTCCCGTCTTGCCCGCGACGCGATATCCGGCGATCGCCGCGGTCTCCGCTGTGCCGCCCTCATTCGTGACTCCCTCGAGCATGCCGCGCAGCTGGTCGGCGACCTTCTGATCGAGGATCCGAGTGGCCTTCGGAGCCTTCGCTCGGACCATGTCTCCACTGTCGTCGGCCGTCGCCTTCAGCAGAGTGGGCTGCAGGCGGACGCCGCCGTTCGCGACGGTCGCGTACACAGACGCCATCTGGACGCCGTTGACGGAGTAGCCCTGTCCGATCGGGTGGGTCCCGTAGTCGGTTCCGGCCCAGCTCTCCTCCTTGCGGAGGATGCCGCGGCTCTCTGCCGGTTGCTCGATGCCGGTCTTGCTGCCGATGCCGAAACGCTTGAGCATCTCGTACAGCTTCGGTCCACCGACCTTCTGCGCTGCCATGATCGTGCCGACGTTGCTCGACTCGACGAGGACGCCCGTGAACGTCATCTGCTCGACCGGGTGATCGTGGGAGTCCTTGAAGTTCTTGTTGGAGATCCGGATCCTGTCCGGCACGGCGAGGACGCTGTCTGGCGTCAGGACACCCGTCTCGAGCGCGGCGGCTGCCGTGATGACCTTGCCGATGCTGCCCGGCTCGAACACGTCAGTGACCGCGCGGTTCCCGCGAACCGACGCCTCGGCCTTTCCGGGCTCGTCGGCGTCGAACGTCGGGACGGAGGCCAGCGCCAGCACCTCACCTGTCTTGACGTCCATGACCGTGGCGCTGCCGCTCTCCGCGTTGGACTTCGTCAGGGTCTCCGACAGGACCTTCTGCGCGTACCACTGGATGTCGCGGTGCAAGGTGAGCTGCACATCCCGTCCCGGTTCCGGCTCAATCGTGAGAGCACGTCCGTTCGGGATCACGCGACCGTCGCCGTCCACCTCGGCTGTCTTGCGGCCGTTCTTGCCGGTGAGGATGGAGTCATACTGGGCTTCGATGCCGGCCGTACCCTTGCCCTCGACCGTTGTGAAGCCGACGACGTTGGCACCGAGGTCCTTTCCTGGGTGGATCCGTCGGGGTTCAGGGACGACTCCGATGCCCACCAGGCCGAGATCCCGAATCGCGTTCGCCTCCTCGGCCTCGAGTCCGTGGGCAAGCACCACATAGCCCTTGCAGCCCTCCAGCCGCGCAGGCGAGCACTCCTCACCCGTCTTCTTCGGCACCAGGCCCAGCTTCCGTTCGATCTCGTCGACAGGAAGGCCCAGCTTCGGCCCCAGGGCCGCCGCCATTCCCGTGGGTTCACAGGGCCGCGTCGCCTTGGGCGGGCAGTTCGCGCTGGCTATGACCCGGGGCTCACCGTAGATCGCACGAGCGTCGATCGACATGGCGAGCGGCTCTCCGTTCCTGTCGAGCACGCGGCCGCGCGGCGCCGAGAGCTGCACGGTGGTGGTCCGCTGCTTCGTCGCCTCAGCGGCGTACGCCTCAGCCTGGAACCCCTGGAGCCAGACGAGCCGACCTGCGATGAGGGTGAGCATCAGGAACGTCGCGAGCAGTCCCAGCGTCAAGCGCTGACGAGGTGGGCTGAGCGTCATGCGACCGGTCTGACGCGGCCGGACGCCCTTGTTCGCGTTTCTCGGCGAAGAAGCAGCGGTGCCGCGCGGCGCCGGCGGACGCACCGGCCGACGCGCCGACCCGACTGGCCGGGACGAGCTTGCGGGCCGCGGTCGCCGACGGCTCCGCGGCGGCACGGTCATCTGTCGAGCTCCATGACGTCAGCCCGCGCGAGAGGGTTGCTGACATCTGGGTACGCCTCGACGCGGAGGAAGACCGGAGGCGCCGCAGGTGCCGGACCGAGGCCCAGCGCCGAAGCGCGCGCCGACAACGAATCGGGGGCACGTAGAGCTTGCACCTCTCGTTCAAGGGCCTCTGCGTGCTCCGCCGCCGCACGACTCTGCTGACGGAGCTCGTGCACCCGGAACGCGTCCTCGGCGACTGCCGTGTTGATGCCGAGCAGCATCACCAGTCCCGCGCAGAGGAGCAGGACGACGAGCAGTACAAGGCCAGCGGGCACTGCCAGTGGCACCACCGGTGATGTCCTCTTAGGACCAGCGGCCACGGCCACGGTCAGATCTCCTGCATGGGTGGGCATCGAACTTCCTCGTCAACGGTGTGGCGCTGCCGCTCTGCAACTACACAATGTCGTAGGCTGACGGTCAGGGCGAGACAACACGCCGAAGCGACCGGCCCCAGACGCCATCACGTGCCCCGTCGGGGCGAAGCTTCCACTCGAGGAGGGATGAGAATGCCCCACGCGGCGGACCTCCCGACGCGCTACGACCAACGGTCACGCCTCGGCCAGCGCGCGCTGGCCGTACTCCTCAGCATCGCGTTCGTCGCACTGATGGCAGCCATCCTCGTGACTTTGACGAGGAAGGCGTTCAACGGAAACCCGACAGCGACGGTGACTGGGTTCAGCGTGGTGTCGGACCGGGAGGTCGCGGTCCGCTTCGCAGTGCGCAAGAAGGCGGGCGACCGGGTCTTCTGCATCGTGCGGGCCAGAGGTCGCGACGGGAGCGAGGTGGGCCGGGACGTCGCCGAGGTCGATCCGGTCGGTGGCCGCGCTAGGGATGTCCGTTCGGAGTTCCAGCTCGCGACGACCGGACGGGCGGTGACCGGCGAGGTCCAAGGCTGCTCCTCTCGACCGATCTCGAAGTCGGTGGATCCGAATCATCACTAGAGGCATAGGCGAGCCGGCTGCGGCGAGCGCAGCAATGCGCCCCACCGGCATCGAAGCGATGGCCCGCCCCAGGCGACCGGTTGCCGGGGTGGCCGTCGCCATCGCCGTCACGATGTCTGTCGCGAGCTCGCCCGTGTCCACCGCGACCGCGTTGGTGCGGTCAGGGCCGCAGGACGAGGCGCGCGCGCGTGAGGCCGCCGCCGCCACCGCATTGGAGGAGTCCAGCGCAGAGGTACGAGCGGCCGGCGTGGCTCTTGCCACAGTGACTCGGGAGCTTTCGAGCGCGCGTGCCGATGTCTCGATGGCGCGAGGACAGATGATCGGGGCTCGGGCCAAAGCCGCGTCTGCGCTGGATCGCGCAAAGCAGGCGAAGGAAACCGTGAGTCGGGCGCAGGCTGAGGTCGAGGCGGCGTCGGAACGAGTGGGCGAGCAACGGCGGGACGTCGGGAACATGGCGCGGCGCGCTTACCAGCAAGGCCGGTGGTCGGGCCTACGAGCACTCGCGCAGGCGGAGCGGCCACAGGATGCGCTGGTGCGCGCCCAGATGCTGCGCTCTGTCTTCAGGTTCGAAGACCGGAGCCTGCAACGGCTCACGGACGAGCGGCTGGCTTTGGCGGGCCGAACAGCTGGGCTTGCTGCCCTGCAGCGCACAGCGGAGGCAGCCCGAGAGCTGGCTGTTGAGGCAGCCGAGCAGGCTGAAGCGCGCGTACG
Organism: Frankiales bacterium; assembly: GCA_004299215.1. Lineage (GTDB taxonomy): Bacteria > Actinomycetota > Actinomycetes > Mycobacteriales > SCTD01 > SCTD01. The sequence goes on from SCTD01000364.1 coordinate 5,490, forward strand.
GAGCGCCACCGCGGCCGGGGAGCGTGTCCAGGCCCTCGTGGCGCAGCGACGTGACGCACTCGCAGCGGCGGAACGGCTTCGCGCTCAGGACCAGCGGGAGTATCAGGCCGCGCAGGCTGCCTCGCGTGAGCTGGCCGAGCGGATCCGAGCCGCAGCAGCTCGGCAGGCGGCTGCCCAGCTGGCTGCGGAGCGGCGGCGCGCCGCAGCGGCCGCAGCGCCTCGCTCGACCGGGCGTGGCGTCGCCCCCCGCAACGGTCGCATGGTGTGGCCGTCCGACGGACCGGTGACCAGCCCTTACGGCTACCGGACACATCCGATCTACGGAGACAGGCGACTGCACGCCGGGGTCGACATCGGCTCCGGCGATGGCGCTCCCATCGTGGCATCCGGCGGTGGCACGGTTCTCCTGTCGTACTTCAGCGAGAGCTACGGGAACCTGACCGTCATCGACCACGGCACGATCGGGGGCGAGCAGATCACCACCGCGTATGCACATCAGTCGCAACGTCTCGTCCAGGAAGGTCAACAGGTCGATGCGGGCGAGCTGATCGGACGCGTGGGGAACACCGGCAACTCTGCCGGGCCACACCTGCACTTCGAGGTACGTCGGAACGGCGACCCCGTGGACCCCATGAAGTACGTGGACGAGCCGTGAACGCCCCCCGCATCCCAAGCAGGTTCGCAATCTGTCACGGCCGTACGCGAGGCATGCGATGACGCGGTGGGAGGTGCTCGCGGTGTTCGTCGGCACGCCTGCGGCGATCAGCGCCATCATCGTCGCTCTGGTGCTGATCTTCACCCCCGACGCGAAGGAGCGAGTCTTCCCGATCCTTCGTCCCAGCGACACTTCGGATCCGGTCAACCGTCAAGCGACCCCGGGTTCGGGCGATGCAGAAGCGTCGGGCCATGCCGTCAAGACGGCCGACGCAGAGCCCCCTTCCTCGTCGCCGCCCCAGCAACCGGACCCGCCGGCGGGCGCCACGTGAGGAAGATCAGCCTGCTCACTCCGGCTGTCGCTTGGGGCCGCTCACATGGGAGTGCTGCGCGAGAAAAAGGAAGAGCTGCTCCACCCACGGCTCAAAGGGATGCAACCGACAGACCTCCCCACAGCCTTCACAGCTGACATCGAACTCCTCGCCCTGTTCCACGCGGGTGATCGCGACCTGAACGAACGAAGCGTCCGAACGACGAGGTCGCGGCACGGTCACGCGCTGGGCTCGCTCATCTGAGGGGACCGGCTGCTCGATCAGGAGACGTTTGACCAGGTGCGCGACTGTCGCCACTCCGGAGCATCAGCTCACGTTCCAGCTCCGACATGCCTCCCCAGGTTCCGTATGGCTCGCACGTCTGCAGCGCGAAGGAGGCGCACTCTTGCTGCACCACGCAGTCCGTGCAGATCCGCTTGGCCGCTTCTTCCCTCCGCGAACGGTGTGGCTCGCGTTCGCCCGGAGGATGGAAGAAGAGATCGGGCCTGCCGCGGCACGCAGCCCGCAGCTGCCAGCACCACAGCCGATCCTCGGCACCGATCGGTACAGCACGAAGCGAAGGGTCAGGCACGGCGACATCCGTACGTGGGCAGCCATGTGATGCACACACATCAGACTCTACTACATTGAGTAGTAGTCACCTCTACGTAGGACGTCAGCCGTCCCCTGCCCCAGCACGAGGGGTGCTCTCGACGAGCTCGAGGCGGACGATGAGCCGCTGGCGGGCACTGCCCTTCGGATGGCAAGTCGTGAGCGTGAGGACTCTGCCTCTCACGTTCTGCGCCACGACCGATACGTCCGTCGGTTGGACCACCCAGGGGTTGGGATGCCCGTCGAAGCCGGTGGTGACGCGGTAGGTGTGCACCGCCAGAGGCGTCTCCAGCTCCACGACGTCGCCCGCCCGGAGCTCGTCGATGCGGTTGAACGGGCGCCCATAGGTCGTTCGATGCCCTGCGATTCCGACGTTGCCAGGTTCCCCTGGAAGCGGCGTACCGACGTAGTGGCCCGCACCCGCGCGCAGAGCCGCCGGTGTCGTGCCCTCCACCACCAACACCTCCACATCGAGCTTGGGAATGCGCAGCGTGGTCAGCCCGTCGCCCACACGGATGCGCCGCTCGGTGTACGCGGCCTGCGTCTCGGGCTCGTCGAACGCCTGCTGGAGCCGGTCCTGCTGGAGCCTGCTGTACAGATCCGTCCCGACGGGATAGGAGAACATCACCACGCCGGCGAGGAGCAGCACGACCGACAGAACTGAGACGGCGCGACGACCGCCCCGACGGCGCAGCACATCCGCAGCAAGGGCGGGGACAGCGCGCGGGGTGACCGGCGGAGTGACGAAGGATGGATCCACGACGTGATCTGCCCTCCGCTGCCATGCGGTCGCCGCTGTACGACCGGGCCCTCAAGACGAGAACGACCCTGGGTCGAGGTCGGTTCCTCGACCCCGCGCCGCAGACGGCAACTGGCAGCAGCTTGCGGGCCGCTCTCTCAGCTCCGACCTATTCGGGCCTTGCTCGCCGCCGCTGCTGCTCCCGCCAACCGCAGTGGGTGACCCCCTTCGGCTTGTAGATCGAGAGCCCCGCGGCGACGAGGAGAACGCTGACCGCCGCAGCCGAGTGCAGGACGGGCGAACCACTCGGGAGAAGCGCGCGGTCGTCGTCCAGGGCCGGGCTCGCCGCGGCGTCGGCG
>SCTD01000032.1 GCA_004299215.1 Frankiales bacterium
GGCTCGCTGGCGAAGGTCAGCGACGTCACCGATGCCACGCGCGTCGCTGCCGAGCTGCGCCAGCGCGTCCTCTACGACGAGCTGACCGGGCTGCCCAACCGGACCCTGCTCTGCGAGCGGCTGAGGCAGGCCCTGCTCCGATCGCGCTCCTGCGGTCGGTCACCGGTGAGCGTGCTCTTCGCCGACCTGGACCAGTTCCAGCTCGTCAACGACTCCTGGGGGCACGCGACCGGCGACCGACTGCTCGCCGAGGTCGGGCAGCGGCTGACGAGCAGCGTCGCGGCGACCGCCACCGTCGCCCGGTTCGGCGGGGACGGTTTCGTCGTCGTCTCCGAGGACACCGAGCAGGCGCAGGCCCAGCAGATCGCCGACGACATCCAGCGCGCGCTCGCCGAGCCCTTCGACCTCGTCGGGCAACGACTGCACGTCACCGCGAGCATCGGCATCGCCTCCAGCGGCAGCCCTGGCGACAGCGGCGACGCCCACGAGCTCCTCCAGTTCGCCGACGCGGCGATGCACAGCGCCAAGACGCGTGGCTGCGGCCATGTCGTCGCCTTCGACCTCACGCTCGCCGAGGAGGCCGCGGCGCGACTCAGCCTGGGCAACGACCTGCGCGACGCGCTCGACGACGACCAGCTCGACCTGCACTACCAGCCCATCGTGGAGCTCGGCACCGGCCGCGTCCTGGGCGTGGAGGCCCTTGCTCGCTGGCACCATCCGGAGCGGGGACACATCGCACCGACGGAGTTCATCGGCGTCGCTGAGAGCCAGGGCCTGGCCCAGCAGCTGGACTCGTGGGCGCTGCGTCGGGCCTGCCGCGACATGGCTGTTCTGCGCCACCACCTCGAGCCGACGGCGACGGTCTCGGTCAACGTCTCCGCGCAGCACCTCGCCGGGAACGACCTCGAGGCGACGGTCGTCGAGGCGCTGCGCGGGGCGGGCGTCCCGGCGGAAGCTCTCGTCCTCGAGATCACCGAGAGCGCCGCCATGCACGACCCGACTCACGCCCGGCAGCTGCTCGACCGGCTCCGAAGCCTCGGCGTCGCCGTGGCGATCGACGACTTCGGCACCGGCTACAGCTCGCTGGCCTACTTGAAGCAGCTTCCCGCCGAGTCGTTGAAGATCGACCGCGCGTTCATCGAGCACATCGCCGACGACCCGGACGAGTTCGCCGTCGCGACCGCCATCGTCGACCTCGCCCGCGCCACGAAGCTCCGCACCGTCGCGGAGGGCGTCGAGACGACCGAGCAGCTCGAGCTGCTTCGCCGACTCGGGTGCGCTGCCGGCCAGGGCTACCTGTGGAGCCGAGCGCTCCCCTTGGATGAGCTGGTGAAGAAGCTCAAGCAGCTCCCGCGCGGCCGGTTCGACGTGCACCCCCGGCGCGACCTCGCCCCGTCGCCGCCCGGCAGGTCGACCGCGCAGGAGCCCGAGGTCTCGGTCGGCCATGGACGGCACCGGCTCCTCCAGCTGCACGACGAGGGTGCATCGCTCAACACGATCGCCGCCGCCCTCAACTCCGAGGGCTACCGCACTCCTCACGGCCAGCGCTGGCACCGGACGACCGTGGCGCGAGTCATCACCGGGATCGCCCACCCGGACCTGTCCCCTCCCGCAGGCTGACGCTCGAGCCGGTACGGCCGCACGGACTCCCGTGTGGCCGTGGTGTCGCCGACTCCGAGGACCGTGCCTAGCTCGCTCCCGGCCTCCGCCGGCGCAGCACCAGGGCGGTGCCGACCAGGCCGGTGAGCGCCAAGCCGGCGACGGGCAGCGGGCTCGTCAGCGAGGTGCTGCTCGCCCGCAGCTCGGCGTCGACCTTCGTCGTCGAGATCGGGCGCACCCCGGGAGCAGCCACCGCCAGCACCGGTGCCTCCACGTCGTTGCCGCCCTTGCCGTCGGAGCGCCCCTCGGCGCCGCGGGGCGAGGTGGACGCCGCCTTGCGGGCGGCGAGCTCCCGACCGACGGTCGCGGCGTTGTTGCGCGCGATGTCGTCGGCGAAGCGCGCCGGCACAGCGCCGACGAAGACCTGCCGGCCGACCGACGGGGTCTCCCCCTTGGCGTACTCCTTGTTCGCGAACAGGGTGTACGGCCCGTTCGGCAGCACCGCGGCGTTGCCCGTGACCGCGACGGTCACGGCTCCCTTGCTCCGCGCGACCACCGGCAGGACGACCGTGCGCTGGTCGCTGTCGACCAGGTGCGTCATCGCGGTGTTGCGCACCAGCACGACCGAGCTGATGTCCCTGGCGTCGGGCGTCTCGATCCGCAGCGTGCGTCCCCGCTGCACGGAGGGGTCGACGGAGGTGATGACCGGTCGCGGGCCGTAGAAGAGGTTCGGCGGGGAGAAGATCTCGAACGACGGGTCGCGGTTCGGGTTCGAGAAGCCGAGCCCCTGCTCGAGCGCGTCGGTGCTCTTGGCGTAGCCGGTGATGATCGGCGCGTGCCCGCCGACGAGCACGCGGCCGTCCGGCAGCAGCGTCGCGGTGTTGTGGTAGGTCCGGCCGCGGCCCTGGTCCGCGAGCTCGGTCCACGTCTTGGTCCTGGGGTCGTACATCTCCGGCGTCGTGATCGGCGTACCGGAGCCGGGGGCGACGACCTCGTCGCGGTCCGCGCCGCTGAAGGCGATGACCTCGCCGGTCGGCAGCGAGACGCCGGTGGAGTACCAGCGCGGGGTGTTCAGCGTGCCGGTGGCCTCGCTGGCGAGCGTCTCGGTGCCGTCCGGGCCGATCGTGATCCGGTTGAGCGTCGAGGTGTCGGTGCCGACGTAGGTGCCGGGCGAGACGCCGTAGACGCCTCCGGCGGACAGCGTCTCGACGGTGTCGTAGTCGCCCTTGGCGTTCGGCTTCAGCGGCAGCATCTGGCTGAACGCCGAGCCCCGGAAGCCCACCAGCGCGTCGCCGAACACCGGCAGGCCGAGGTCGGTCCAGGTCTGCGTCGTCGGGTCGTAGGTGGCGGTGGTGTTCCAGAGCGCCTCGTCGTAGGCCTGCCCGGCGGGGTTGAACGTCTGGCCGCCGGCGTCGTAGTACACCTTGCCGTTCGGCAGCAGGTGCAGCCGCGGGTAGAGGGGCAGCGACTTGTCGCCGCCGTCGACCGTCCACGAACCGGTCTTCGGGTCGTAGACCTCGGACTGCGTCACGTTGCGGCCGGAGTCGGCCGGGCGGTCGGCGTAGACGGGCTTGATGAGCTTGGTGACGCCGGAGAACGCCATGACCCTGCTGTCCGGGAGCGTGATGACCGAGGGGTACCACCGGCCGTAGGTCATCTCGCCGCTCGCGCGCCAGGTGTTGGACTCGGCGTCGTAGAGCCGGCTGTTCGTCAGGCCCTCGAGCTCGACGACGCCGTACGTCGGCTGACCCGGGATGCCGGGCTCCTGGTAGTAGTGCGTGCCGCCGACGTCGAGGACCGTGCCGTCGGCGAGGAAGACCTGGTCGGAGCAGAACAGGTCGCCGTCGTTGCGGGTCTCGTCGTCGTTGTAGAGCCCGCCCGGGTTGTAGGAGCCCTCGCGCCCGCCCGGGTTGCTCGCCGGGTCCGGGTCGCTCCGCTGCCAGGTCGGCCTGGCGCCGCGCAGGTCGAGCACCCGCGCCATGTCGTTGCGGGCCTGGTGGCCGAACTCCGCGACGCCGTTGAGCTGCGCTTCCTGGATGCTGTCGAGCGCGTCCCAGTACACGAGCTTGCCGTTCGGCAGCACGACCACCGAGCCGGCCGCGGGCTTGCACTGCGTCTCGCCGTCAGGAGTGGTCACGCAGCGCTCGCCCGCCTCCTCGAAGGGCGCGCTGAACCGCCCCGTCAGCGACGGGTCGCCCGCCTCGACGGCGGCCGCCGGGGCCGACAGGAACGCCGCCGGCGCTCCGGTGGTCAGCAGGGTGAGAGAGAGCAGGGTGGCGGGAGTACGGCGCACGGGTCCTCCAGGGGGTCAAGCCTGAGTCGAGCGGTCACCTCTGCAACGGACGAACGGGACGTTCCTCTCGCCCGAGTTGCAGTGGTCTGTCCGGTTGGTACCAGACTTCCGCGCGGCTCACCTCCTGGGGCGACGCCGCCGCAGCAGGAGCACCGCACCGCCGAGCGCGCCCACGACCAGCGCGGCGAGGGCGTACGGCAGCCGGTCCCGGCCCTCCGCCCCCTCCACGGCACCGCCCACCTGTGCCGCCGCCGACGCCTCGGGCACCCAGCTGACGGCACCGGTCAGCGGGGCGGGACGGCCGTCGACCTCGGCCGGCACCTCCCACGTCTGCAGCCGGGTGGGGCCGTCCGCCGAGAGCGCCGGCTCGGGAGGGAGGTCGTCGGGGTAGCGCAGCCGCGCGTCCAGCCAGGTCCAGCTGCGCGCGCCCGGGGCGAGCAGCGCGAACTCCGGCTCGGTCGAGGGCGGACCGGCGGCCTGGCCCCGCGCGGTGCGGTCCTCGACGTGGGTGCGGCTGCGCACGTTGACCTCGACCCCCGCCTCGGTGAAGCGCAGGAACGGCTCGCCGTCACGGCCGGCGACCGACACCTGCCGTCCCGGCTGGACGGACAGGAAGATCCCCGGCAGCCGACCGGGGAGCGCCTGGACCGTGAGCCCGCCCGGAGCCGGATCCGCCGACACCAGGAACGCGCCGAGCAGCGGCCGGAAGTCGACCCGCCCCCGCACCGTGACCGCTCGGTCCCCGTAGCGCAGCGGCACCGCGAAGGCGGCGAGCCTCGCGGCGCGCTCCTCGTCGGCGGGGGCGCGGAGCTGCTCGGGATGGAGCCGGTGGTCGTACCAGCCCCACGAGTCGCCGGAGCTGATCCGCACCCAGCGCGGCGGGCCGTCGACCGCGGTGGACGGCGCCGCCCCGGACGGGCTGCTGGTGGTGAAGAACTCCACGCTGCCGACGTCGGCC
>SCTD01000710.1 GCA_004299215.1 Frankiales bacterium
GGCGACCCCCGGGACGAGCTCGGACGGCTTGAGCACGACCGTGCAGCCGGCGGCGAAGGCCGCCGCGACCTTGGCCGAGATCTGGTGCAGCGGGTAGTTCCACGGCGTGATGCAGCCGACGACGCCGACAGGCTGGCGGATCAGCAGCGAGTTGCCGGACCGGCTCTCCCACTCGATCGCGTCGACGTGGTCCTCGATCGAGGCGAAGTCGATGACCGGCAGCCCGGCCTGCACCATGACGGCGATCTGCCACGGCGCGCCCATCTCGGTCGATGCCAGCAGCGCGACCTCCTGCGCCCGGGCCTTCAGCCCCTCCGCGATCGCCGAGCAGTACTTCACCCGGTCGTCCCGCGAGGTCTGCGACCAGGCGGGGAAGGCCGCCGCGGCAGCGCGCACCGCCTTGTCGACGTCCTCGACGGTGCCGTCGGGGACGGAGCCGATGACCTCCTCGGTGTACGGGTTGGTGACCGGGAGCGTGCCGGTCCCTGTCGAGGCGATCCAGCAGCCGTCGACGAAGATCGTGTCGCGGGTGTGGCCGGTCATCGGGTCTCCTCGTGGCGGGTGCCGCTGATCTGCTCGGCGGTGCGGTGGGCCAGGGCCATGCAGGTGAGCATCGGGTTCGCGCCCGACGGCGTCGGGAACGCGCTGGTGTCGCCGATCCAGACGCCGGCCGTGTCGTGCAGCTCGCCGGTCGGCCTCGCGACCGACGTCGCGGGGTCGGTCCCCATCCGTGCGGTGCCCATCTGGTGCGCCGACCCGATGAACAGGCCGCCCGCGCCGATGTGCAGCCGGTCGAGCTCGTCGCACCAGGCGTCGAGGTCCTCGCCGCGCTTCCAGACGCGCGGCGTCGCACCGAACCACAGCTCCTCGGCGCCGGCCGCCTCGTGCAGCTTCGCCAGCACCCGCAGGCCCTGTCGGTAGGCAGCCACGTCGCGCTCGTCGGTCAGGGCGTAGGTGTGCACCGCCTCGCCCGCGTCGTCGATCGTGACCTGACCGCCGGTGTGGTCGCGCAGGATGAAGAGGAAGTCGGCCATCCTCCCGAGCTTGCTCATCGCCTCCTTCGCCTGCTTGCCGTCGCGGCGGGAGAGCTGGAAGGCGAAGACACCGGAGTACCACTGCGACCCCTCGACGAGGATCCCGTAGCCGTCACCGAGGTCGCGGAACTCGTCCATGACCGCGGCCTGCGGCGGGCCCCACCACGCGTCCTGCGGCTCGGCGTAGACGCCGAAGACGCCGGCGCTGGGG
>SCTD01000365.1 GCA_004299215.1 Frankiales bacterium
CCGAGCAGCAGCGCGACCGAGCGCTCGCCCCGCACGTGCTCGGCCAGGAACCCCGCGAGCAGCTCCCCCGGCTCGCCCGGGTCTCCCGGTCGCCACTGGAGCCGCTCCACCTCCGCGAACGGGACATCCGTCGCACCTCGGTGCCCGAACGCCAGTTGTCCCCCGTTCGAGCGTTCAGGCTTCACCGGGACCGTCCGAAGAGCAGGATGAGACCTGCATCACCTTCGCTTCGACAGCACGACCGTTGACCTGACCCTGGAGCACGACGATGTGCCTTCCCTGCAGTCACAGCCCCGCCTGTCCCCCGGCTGACGCACCCGACCACGACGCCGCGCGCGTCGTGTCCCGGCACCCCGAGCAGGGGTGGAGCCTGCTGTGCAACGGCGTCGTCGTCTTCGACGACACCGGGGAGATCCTCCCCGACGGGCGCACGGTCGACCCGCACCGCCCGCTCTGCCGCATCTGGACCCCGGCCGCCTAGGCCTCTTCGTACGCCGAGGGCGCAGGACAGCTGCACACCAGGTTCCGGTCGCCGTACGCCCCGTCGATCCGCCGCACCGGGGGCCAGTACTTCGACGCCCGCGACACCCCCGGCGGGAAGGCTGCCGTCTCCCGCGCGTAGGCGCGGTCCCACTCCCCGGCCAGGCACGCCGAGGTGTGCGGCGCGTTCCGCAGCGGGTTGTCGTCCTTAGGCCAGGTTCCGGCGACGACCTCGTCGATCTCCCGCCGGATCGCGATCATGGCGTCGCAGAACCGGTCGATCTCGGCCAGGTCCTCGCTCTCGGTCGGCTCGATCATCAGCGTGCCGGCGACCGGGAAGCTCATCGTCGGGGCGTGGAAGCCGTAGTCGATGAGCCGCTTGGCGACGTCGTCGACCGTCACACCGGTCTCCTTGGTGATCTGCCGGAGGTCGACGATGCACTCGTGCGCGACCAGGCCGCCGCGGCCGGTGTAGAGCACCGGGAAGTGCGGCTGCAGCCGGTGGGCGACGTAGTTGGCGTTGAGCACCGCGACCTGGGTGGCGCGGGTGAGGCCCTCGCCGCCCATGAGCCGGACGTACGCCCAGCTGATCGGCAGGATGCCGGCGCTGCCGTACGGCGCGGCGCTGATCGGACCGGGCCCGGTCGCCGGCCCCGCCTCGGGAGCCAGCGGGTGGTTCGGGAGGTACGGCGCCAGGTGCGCGCGGACGGCGACCGGGCCGACGCCGGGGCCACCCCCGCCGTGCGGGATGCAGAACGTCTTGTGCAGGTTGAGATGGCTGACGTCGGCGCCGAACCTCCCGGGCTGCGCGAGTCCGACCAGCGCGTTGAGGTTCGCGCCGTCGACGTAGACCTGGCCGCCGGCGTCGTGCACCGAGGCGCAGATGTCGGTGATGGTGTCCTCGAAGACGCCGTGCGTGCTCGGGTAGGTGACCATCAGCGCGGCCAGCCGGTCGCCGTGCTGGGCGATCTTGGCGTGCAGGTCGTCGGTGTCCACGTCGCCGGTCGGGGCGGTCGCCACGACGACGACGCGCATGCCGGCCATCACCGCTGACGCGGCGTTCGTGCCGTGGGCGCTCGCCGGGATGAGGCACACGTCGCGCTCGGTGTCGCCGTTCGCCAGGTGGTAGCTGCGGATCGCGAGCAGCCCGGCGAGCTCGCCCTGGCTGCCGGCGTTGGGCTGC
>SCTD01000366.1 GCA_004299215.1 Frankiales bacterium
GCTGGCCGCGCCAATAGCCGACGCTGACCTCGGCGCGGCCAGCCCCTCCGGGTGCTCAGCGTCGAGACGGTCGGACCGCCCGTCACTCCTCCCCGCGGCGTTGCAGCGCTGCCAGGACCCGGCGAGGTGCTGGTCTCACCCGCACTGCAATCCGCCCTCGACAGCCAGTACGCCGACGAGCTCGCCCCACGTCTGCAAGGCAGCGTCACCGGCACCATCGGCAAGGACGGGCTCGTCGGCCCAGACGAGCTCTTCGCCATCAGCGGCGCGGCCCCCGGCCAGATCCGCGGTGACCTCGCCGCCGGCTTCCCACCCGGTCAGAGCGCTGACTCGATGTACAGCACCGGCCAAACCGCAGACGGCGCCACCTCCATCACCGAGGGCATCAGCGACGAGCTCCGCACAGCACTCTTGGTCGCCGCCGTCGGGCTGATCGTGCCGCTGCTCGTCCTGGTCGCCACCGCCACCCGCCTGTCAGCGGCCAGTAGGGAACGCCGTGCCGCTGCGCTTCGCCTGGTCGGTGCCTCGACCCGCCAGGTGGGGAGGCTCGGCGCCATCGAGGGCGCTGCAGTCGGCCTGCTCGGCGCGGCCGCCGGTGCGCTGCTCTTCGTCGCCCTCCGAGGGTCGGTCGCGGCCGTCGTCCCGGTGCAGGGCGCTCTGTACGCCCAGGATGTCGCGCCGCCGACCTGGTCAATCATCCTCACTCTGGTCGCCGTACCGCTGCTCACGACGACAGCCGGCCTCGTTGCCGTCCAACGCGCAGCCGGCAGCCCAATGGACGTGCGGCGGCAGGCCACACCGCCGACTCCATCCCTGAGCCGGCTGCTGCCCTTGTCTGTTGGGCTCCTGATGCTGCTCGGCGCCCTGGCCAACGCCCGCGCGGTGCTGTCGGGCCGCTGGTACGGCACCACGCTTATGGTCGGCGGAGCGCTCCTGTGCCTGGTCGGGATCGCCGTCGCCGGACCAGCGCTCGCCCGGGCTGCGGGCATCGTCCTGGCGCGATTCGGGCCAGGAACAGCCAGCCAGCTCGCAGGCCGCCGGCTGATCATGGATCCGGCGGCCGCATCGAGAACCGTCACCGGCATGGCGCTGGTCGTCGTGGTCGTCGGCTGGCTACTCGCCTTCCTGCCGCTGTTGGCCACAACCACACCCACCGGCCAAGGAGCGCTGGCCTCGGCGCTCAGGCCAGCGACAGTCGTGGCCGGCTTCGGCGGCGACGCTGACAGCACGGAGGCGATCGCTCGTCTGAACACCACAGAGGGCGCCGGCCCCGTGGTGGCTGTACGTGAGGTTCAGCTTCTTCGTGAGGGCGCCACCCCACCGGCCGAGCTCGATGGGGACCAGCCGTTCGACCCGTCCCAGTTTCCTCTGCAAGCCGTCGTCGTCGACTGCACGGCCCTGTCGCAGGTCCTGCGAGAGCCGCTTCGCGACTGCGGCACCCAGCCGGCGTACCGCGTCGTGAGCCCCTACGCGACGGACCGCTCATCGACAGCCGGCAAGTACGAGGTCCTCGACCGCAACGGCATCGCCTCGACGGGGCTGAACATCGACCTTCCGTCGGACCTGCCCACGCTCGAGCTGCCCGATGGACTGATCCAGGGCATCGACGGCTTCCAGCTGTATGGCGACGTCCTGTTCACCAACCTGCCTGGGCTGGCCACCGAGCCTCATGCAGTCCTGGTCGGCACTGACGCCAGCGCCGGGACCATCGAAGCTGTTCGCGCTGCCCTCGGGCTGGTGCGCACACCGTTCGCGCCCCTGACGGCCGAGGAAGCCACCGTCATCGCGCGCTCAGCCACGGACGGCTACGCCCGCGCGGCGATAATCGGGCTCGCTCTCGTCGTCCTCGTCGGTGGGTTGTCGCTGGCCGTCACCACCGCCGACAGCCAGCGGGAACGGCGCAGCGCGCACGCAGCCCTGACGGCCATGGGCGTCCCAGTCCGGGTGCTGAGGCGAACCGTGCTGCTCCAGACAGCAACACCGCTGCTGCTGACTGTTGCCGTCGCCGTCGCCGTGTCGGCCGCGGCCTCCTGGCTGTACCTGCGCATCGGATCCGGCGATGAGGTGCCCGCCCCTGCACTGCCATGGGCCGGTTATGGACTGATCGCCGCATCTGCCGTCGTCGCCAGCCTGCTGGCGACGTCCGCCGTGCTCCCCTTCGTCCGAAGCGCGGTCCACCCCGAAGCGCTGCGGACTGAGTGAGTTGGGCGCGGAGCCACGGCTGTATCCGGCCAGGATGACGCGTTGCGGGCAGCGACTGACGAGCCGAGTGCACCCCCACGGAGAAGCGCGAGGAGAAGCGCCCGTTACGGCAGCCCCCAGCACCATGGGTAATGCCGGCTACCGCGCCCCATGTAGATAAGTCGTTTCCAGCTGGGAACGCCTTTGTCGGCCTACTCGTAGTGGAAGCGGGCCTGCAGGATCACGAGGTCGTTGCCGTCGATGAGGTAGACGAGGCGGTGTTCCTCGGTGATCCGTCGCGACCATGTGCCGGCGAGGGCGTGCCGGAGCTGCTCGGGCTTGCCGATGCCGGCGAAGGGATCTCGCGTAGCAGCCTCGATGAGTCGGTTAATGCGCTTGATCATCGTGCGGTCCGCGGTCTGCCAGTGGGTGTAGTCGTCCCAGCCGTGCGGAGTGAAGACGACCCTCACGAGTCGGAGAGCAGGTGTTCTTCGCGCTGACCTGTGCGGGCCTGCTCCAGGCTCTCAAGGAGCCGACGGGTGTTGGCCGGTGCACGCAGGAGGTAGGCCGTCTCCTGGAGTGCGTCGTAGTCGGCGCGCGACATCAGCACGGCGCTGCCGCGCTTGGAGGTGATCTCGACGGCGGTGTGATCGTCGTTGACCTGCTCGATGAGTGGAAACAGGTTCTTGCGGGCCTCGCTCGCGGTGATTGCCACAGCCGCACCTCCTCTGGTACGAGATACGGTACCACTGCTTCAGCGATCGGTCGGACGGTCAGTCCGCGCTCATGCCGGCGAGGTAGGCAGCAACAGCGTGGGCAGCGTGCCGGTCGAGGTTGGCGCGCGCCATGTCGTAACGCAGGGTGGTGCGGCTGTCGGCGTGTCGCATGGCGTACTGCATGTCCCGTAGCGGGACCCCGCTGACGAGGCCTGCCGTGCAGAACGTGCGTCGCAGGGTGTGTGGGCTCAGGTGCTGGGTTAGCCCGGCGTCGCGGGCCAGGCGTGTGAGCTGCCCGGCGGCGGACTGCCTGCTGAGGCGGTCGCCGTGCTGGTTGAGCAGCAGCGGACCGGAGGACCGACCGGCGGTGGCGTCCCGCACGGCTCGCAGCACGGGGACTGGCAGCGGGATGAGGGCAGGCTTGGCGCCCTTACCCATGATCGTGAGCAGCTCGTAGCCGGACTGGCTCCGCAGGTCGGTCACGTTGATCGCGATCGCCTCGCCGACCCGCAGTCCGATCATCCCAAGGAGCGCCACCAGCGCGTGGGCGCCTGGCCCGGCCCGCCGGGCTTGGGTGAGCAGTGCGGCGTACTCCAGCGGGTGCAGGACGGTGCGGCGCTGTCCCTCCCACGGCACCTTGGGCCTCGTGACTGCCAAGGCGGGGTCCTTCTCGCAGTGGCCGTCGATGACGGCGTACCGGTAGAAGCCCGCCACGGTGGTGAAGCGGCGGCCGATGGTGGCCGGCGCGAGCCCCTGCTGCTCCATCCACCGCAGGTACAGCTCCAGATGCGGACGCTGGGCCTGCAGCGGCTCCACGCCACGTTCAGCGCACCAGCGAAGGAAGTAGCGCAGGTCCTGGCTGTAGGCCCGCAGCGTGTCGCCGCGGTACCGGGCCAGGTAGCTCATCGCCGCGTACTGAGTCGGGTCGGGCTGCTCCCAGAGCGTGCTGAGGGTGGACTGCCTCATCGGAGACCTCCAAGTAGGGGTCCTCCACGCTCCTCAGCGCGGCAAGCCGCATCACCGGAAGCCGGCACTAGCGTGCGGTCGCATGACCGACTACAGCCCGTCGCAGGTGGACTTCCTGGCCGACAGGTGCTCCGCCTGCGGGGAGGTTGCTCTGCGAGTAACGGCGCTCGGAGAACGGCCAGTCGTGGACATCCAGTGGCAAGCATCGAAGAGTGCGACCTGCGACCACATGGTCCTGGAGTCCGTCCGGGTGACCGGCCGCTAGGTGGCCCCGGCGGACGCGCGGGAAGTGCCGCTACCCGACCTTCGGGTTGAGCAGCCGGTCACGCTCCTTGTCGCCCTTCGCCGTCGCGACCTTCCGCCAGCGAGTGCCGTCCCACTCCTCGACCGTCCACGTCGAGTCAGACGGAGCGCCTGTGGGCTGCTGGCCCACAGCGGCGTGCCCGAAGAGGGCCGTTGCTCGTCGTGCGCCCATCCGCGGCTCTTCCACAGGCAGAAGGTAGACCCGCTTCCCGCGCTTACGTGATGCCGTTACCCGTGTTCACCGAAACGCAGTTCGACTTTGAAGCGGGCGTCTAGGTCGTGCTGCTCCTTCTTGACGTCCTCTGCGACAGCGCCGAAGCCGCACTCGATTTCCCCGTTGCAACGGATTTCGCAGCCGAGCGTGAGGTCGTCAGCGTCTGCGCCGCGCTCCGAGACTTCTTGACCGTACGGGTGTAACGACCCGACGCCACTGCGGGCGTCGTCTTCGCCGCGAGCTGCGACACCCGCTGCTCGGACACCCCGAGCACGAACGCCGTGTCACGGCCGGTCAGACCGGCGTCCTGCCGCAGCCGAGCTGCCGTGTCACGTAGCAGGGCCGCCGCCTTCCGCTGTGCCTCTTCCGCGGCACTGGTCTCCTGACGGGCGTTTTGCACCGTCCCGGTGAGTCCGTTTGGAAGGTCGATCTCGAGCTGAACCTCGGTCGCGGCGACCTCGACGTCGGTCATCACGGTGATCAGGTCGGCAGCCATCGTCTGCGCCTCGGGGAGGCTGCGAGCCTGGGTGACGCCGACGCCATCGACCTCAACGACCCACATACGCCCCTCGCGGGACACCCTCGCGGTGTACGTGGTCATTGCAACCACCCCTTCGGCAGGCACGGCAACTGCTTGATGATCGACCCGATGACTCCGGCGGTGACGTCGGTGTGCCGCGGGACGGCCGTCTTGTGCTCACCGCAGGGGCAGGCGTAGACGGTGTGCTCCGCACCCTCACGGACGAAAGTGCAGCCGGCCGCGTCGAGCGCTCTCAGGACGAGGCGGCGTCTCATCGGCCTTGGCATGATGCTAACTCTAGCCCCCCTAGAACACAATAGTAAAGGGGGGCTAGAACATTGCCGTCCTGATCGGTCCCGCTGACCCTATCGACGGTGGCCTGGACCATGAAGAGGTGCCGTTGCCATCCCCAGTGCGGGCCGCTCCCACGGTTGCCCTAGGCACATGACAAGGCCCCCTCCTGTCTCTCCCGGAGGGGGCTTTGTCAATGGCACATGGATGGCACAAGCGGTGCCATCAGAGGGCACCTGCTCTGACCTGCGGTTTCTAGATCAACTCTTGCGAACTTTCCGCAAAACCCCAGGTCAACGCACCCGGGGTGGGTTTCAGAAGGCGCAGGTCAAGAGGGGTGCTACCTAGTACTCATCAAATGTCGTAGTACAGCGCGAACTCGTACGGGTGCGGACGCAGCCGCAGCTCGCCGATCTCGGTCTCGCGCTTGTAGGCGATCCAGGTCGAGATCAGGTCCTCGGTGAAGACACCGCCCTCGAGCAGGTACTCGTGGTCGGCCTCGAGCGCGTCGAGCACGGCGTCGAGCGAGGCGGGGACCTGGGCGACGTCGGCGAGCTCGTCCGGCGGCAGCTCGTAGAGGTCCTTGTCGACCGGGGTCGGCGGCTCGATCTTGTTCTTGATGCCGTCGAGGCCGGCCATCAGCATCGCCGAGAAGGCGAGGTACGGGTTGCTCGACGGGTCGGGGCAGCGGAACTCGAGGCGCTTGGCCTTGGGGTTCGAGCCCGTGATCGGGATGCGGATGCAGGCCGAGCGGTTCCGCTGGCTGTAGACCAGGTTGACCGGCGCCTCGAAGCCGGGCACCAGGCGGTGGTAGCTGTTGACCGTCGGGTTGGTGAAGGCCAGCAGCGACGGGGCGTGGTGCAGCAGGCCGCCGATGTAGTAGCGCGCGGTGTCGGACAGACCGGCGTACCCGACCTCGTCGTAGAACAGCGGCGCGCCGTCCTTCCAGAGCGACTGGTGGCAGTGCATGCCGGATCCGTTGTCGCCCATGATCGGCTTCGGCATGAACGTGACCGTCTTGCCGGCCGCCGCGGCGGTGTTCTTGATGATGTACTTGAAGAGCATCAGGTTGTCGGCGCTCTCGAGCAGCTCGCCGAACTTGTAGTTGATCTCGGCCTGGCCGGCGGAGCCGACCTCGTGGTGACCGCGCTCGACGACCATGCCGGCCTGCTCGAGGTGGACGGCCATCTCGTCACGCAGGTCCGCGTAGTGGTCGGTCGGCGAGACGGGGAAGTAGCCGCCCTTCGTGCGCGGCTTGTAGCCCTTGTTGCCGCCCGGGACGTCCAGCCCGGTGTTCCAGGCCGCGGCCTCGGCGTCGATGTGGACGTACGTGCCCTGCGGCTGCGAGTCGTAGCGGATCGAGTCGAAGATGTAGAACTCGGCCTCCGCCCCGAAGAACGCGGTGTCGGCGATGCCGGTGCCCTTGAGGTAGGCCTCGGCCTTCTTGGCCACGTTGCGCGGGTCGCGGGAGTACGCCTCACCGGTCAGCGGGTCGTGGATGAAGAAGTTGAGGATCAGCGTCTTGCGGTTGCGGAACGGGTCGATCCGGGCCGAGGTGGGGTCCGGGAGCAGGAGCATGTCCGACTCGTGGATCTCCTGGAAGCCACGGATCGAGGACCCGTCGAAGCCGAGGCCGTCGTCGAAGACGTCCTGGGTGAAGGAGCCAGCCGGCACGGTGAAGTGCTGCATCACGCCCGGAAGGTCGCAGAAGCGGACGTCGACCATCTCGACGCCTTCCTTCTCGATGTACTTCAGGACCTCGTCGGCACTGGTGAACAAGGACGTCCTCCGGGGGTCGGGACACGGCGGCGGCCGTGCCGGGTTGCGGCGCTGGGTCGAGGCTATCCGGGGGTGGTGACCCGGCGGTGTCCCGTGTGTTTCGTCGCGGTTACGTCGGGCACCTGGACGGGAGACGCGGGGTGAGACACCGGCAGGCGGGTGCCTCGCGGCCCGACTAGCCTCTCAGCATGGCAAGGCGGGCGGGCGACTGGCTGGACGGACCGGTCGAGCCGCTGCCCGAGGGCTCCTGGCCGGGCGAGGCACTGGGCCTGCCGCGGGAGGGCCCGGGGACGATCGCCGGCACCGGCAGCCGGCTGCTGGCGCTGATGGTCGACCTGGTCGTCGGCGGGCTGATCGGCGCGTTCGTCTTCTCGCTGCTGCAGGACCCCGACGAGGGCCTGCGCGCCACGCTCGGGACAGGGGCCTTCGCGGTGCAGCTGATCGTGCTGCAGGCGCTCACCGGGCAGTCCATCGGCTTGCGGCTCGCGCGGCTCCGCGTGGCCCGGCTGGCGGCGCCGAACGGCCCGCCCGGGTTGCTGCCGGCGGCCATCCGCACCGCGCTGCTGTGCCTGGTGCTGCCGGCGCTGGTGTCGGACGCCGACGGGCGCGGTCTGCACGACAAGGCCGCCGGGACGGCGGTTCTGCGGGTCTAGCCGCCGGGACGGCGGTCCTGCGGGTCTAGCCGCCGGGACGGCGGTCCTGCGGGTCTAGCCGCCGGGACGGCGGTCCTGCGGGTCTAGCGGCGGGGCACCCGCGTCGGCATGGGGCCCTTCGGGATCGGCAGCGCGGTCTGCGGCAGCGCCTTGAACCTGCGGTCGAGGTCGTTGACCGCCTTGCCCTTGATGTTGCGCGGCAGCTTGAGGAAGTGCCGCTCGAGCTGCCGGAGCCCGATCTGGCCCTCGCCGTCGCCGACCACGACCTCGTAGACGGGCGTGTCGCCGATGATCCGGGCGACCCGCTTCTTCTCGTTCGTGATGAGCGCGCGCACGCGGTTCGACGAGCCCTCGGCGACGAGGATGACCCCCGGCCGGCCGATGACCCGGTGCAGCAGGTCCTGCTCGCGGTTGAAGCCGACGGCCGGCGTGACCCGCCAGTCGCCGCGCATGTTGCTGAGCACGGCCGCGGCCGCGCCGATCTGCCCCTCGACCTGGGAGTACGCGGTGGCCTGCACCCGGCGCCCGAAGACGAACGCGGCGGCGATCAGGCCGAGCAGCACCCCGATGAACGCCAGGTAGAGCACCCCGCCGAAGACCAGCCCGATCACGACGAGGAGCACGACAGGGACGAGGAAGGCCCCGAGCACCAGGGGGAGGACCTTGGGATCCTGCTTGCGCGTGGCGCTGAACGCCAGCTTGATCTGCTTGAGGCGCGCGCCCCGAGGGGGCTTGGCCTTCTTCGCCTTCGCCGGAGCCTTGGGAGCGGCCTTGCCCTTGCCGGGGGCAGCCTTCGGGGAGCGCTTGAGCAGGGCCATGCCTAGAGGATAGGTCGGTGGGCTACGGGCCCTCGGCCCGGCGGCGGGCCTTGCGGCGGGCGTCCACCTCGGCGGTCCTGATGCGGGCCTCCTCCAGCGTCGGGGCGGTGCCGCCCATGCTCGCCGGGATCCACCAGGTGTCGTCCACGCTGCGGGGCGAGCCGGGGTAGGTCGCCCGGGCCTCGTCCAGCAGGACCTGCATGCGGGCCTTCAGGTCGGCGGTGACCGCGACGGGGTCGCCGGCCGGGTCGGGGGTGAACGGCTCGCCGACCACGATCCGGATCGGCGTCCCCCGGGTCAGGTCCTTCGGCCGCCCCTTGGTGAAGACGCGCTGGCTGCCCCACACGACGCACGGCAGCAGCGGCACCCCCGCCTCCATCGCCATCCGCGCGGCACCGGTCTTGAACTCCTTCAGCTCGAACGACTGCGAGATCGTGGCCTCGGGGAAGACCCCCACGATCTCGCCCGCCGCCACGGCCTTGACGGCACGCTGGTAGCTGTCGTTCGCCGCGCCGTGCCGGTCGACCGGGATGTGCTTCATGCCGCGCATGAGGGGGCCGCTGACCTTGTGGTCGAAGACCTCCTTCTTCGCCATGAAGCGGACCAGCCGGCCGGCGGGTCGCGCGGCGAGCCCGGCGAAGGTGAAGTCGAGGTAGCCGACGTGGTTGATCGCCATGACGGCGCCGCCCGTGCGCGGCACGTTCTCCTCGCCCGAGATCGTGAACTTCAGCCCCAGCGCGCGGAAGACCAGGCGCGCGAGCGCGATCACGGGGGTGTACGTCGCCTCGGCCATGGGCGGAACCTACCCGGGTCCGTGCCGGCCGCGCCGGGCGAGACCGGGGGTCAGGTGCCGGTGCGCCGCACTCCTGCGCGCGCCGCCGCGATCTCGTGCGCGGCAGCCAGCGCGGCCTCGGCCTCCCGCCGCGCGCGGCTGCGCGCGGCGTCCGAGACCATCCCGGCCCAGGCGTTGCGGCGCGCGGTGCGCTGCCCGCCGGCGGGAAGGGCGGTCATCAGCAAGGCCTGGACGAGCGGGCGGATCGCCATGTGCACCTCCGGGGTCGCCCCCGAGCGTGCCGAGCCCACGTGTCCGGCAGATGTCCTGGCCGGAAACCTTCCGTGGCGGGCTCCGCACATCCGCCGGCGCCGTCCCCGCACGGCCGCGCCGCTGCCGAAGGTCCCGGTGCGTACGTGTCGTACGGCCCTCACCGCGGGCGCGGGCAGCGCCCACCCTGAGGGTGGCCCGAAGGAGGACGCCATGACGACCCCTCACCTCACCGCCTCGCTGCGGCACGTGATCGAG
>SCTD01000367.1 GCA_004299215.1 Frankiales bacterium
CGCTTCTCGTCGGTCTCGCGCTGCTGCAGGTAGGTCTTCCAGCCGACGTTGTACTGGTCGAGCTCGGCGCGGTTGGCGTCGAGGTGGAAGACCTTGTTGACGACCGCCTCCAGCAGCTCGACGTCGTGGCTGATGACGATGAGCCCGCCCGCGTGCTTCTGCAGGAAGCCGCGCAGCCACACGATCGAGTCGGCGTCGAGGTGGTTGGTCGGCTCGTCGAGGAGCAGCGTCGTGGCGTCGCTGAAGAGGATGCGGGCCAGCTCGATGCGACGGCGCTGACCACCGGACAGCGTCCCGAGCGGCTGCGCCAGCGCGCGCTCCGGCAGGCCGAGGTTCGAGCAGATGCGCGCAGCCTCGGCCTCGGCGGCGTAGCCGCCGAGGTTGTCGAAGCGCTCCTCCAGCCGGCCGTAGCGCTCGAGCAGGTCGGCGTCGTCGGGCCGCTCGCCGAGCTCCACCTGCGCCTTCTCCAGCCTGCGCATCACCTCGTCGAGGCCACGGGCGGACAGCACGCGGTCGCGGGCCAGCACGTCCAGATCGCCGGTGCGCGGGTCCTGCGGCAGGTAGCCGACCGGCGCGGTGTGCGTCACGGTGCCCGCCGCCGGCAGCGTCTGCTTGGCGAGCGTCTTGGTGAGCGTGGTCTTGCCCGCGCCGTTGCGGCCGACGAGCCCGATCCGGTCCCCGGGCTGGACCCGGAAGGTGACTCCGGACAGCAGGAGGCGCGCGCCCGCGCGGAGCTCGACGTCCTGGACGGTGATCACGGGAAGTCGAGCCTAGTCGCCGTCCGAGCGGGTGACCGTGGATTGATCGTCCCGAACGGTGGGAGAAGATGATCCATGGACTTCCGTGACCGCGCCAGGCTCGACACCTCGCAGGTCAGCGACGTGCGCGGGCGCCGGATGGGCGGCAGGGGCGCGGCGATCGGCGGCGGCGGCCTGGGCATCGTCGGCCTGCTCATCGCGCTGCTGCTCGGCATCAACCCCGCGGACCTCGGCGGCAGCAGCGGCAGTGACGCGCTCTTCCCCGACGGCAGCGGCACGGTCGACTCCGACCTCGCCGAGCGCTGCCGGACCGGCGCCGACGCCGACCGCGACGAGGACTGCCGCGTCGTCGGCATCGTCAACAGCGTGCAGGCCTACTGGGCCGAGACCGTCGAGGGCTACACCCCGGCGACGACGCAGATCTTCAGCGACGCCACGACGACCGGCTGCGGCAGCGCGACCTCGGCCGTCGGCCCGTTCTACTGCCCGCCCGACAACGGGGTCTACCTCGATCTCGGCTTCTTCGAGGTGCTGCGGACGCAGTACGGCGCGAAGGGCGGCGACTTCGCCCAGGCCTACGTCATCGCGCACGAGTACGGCCACCACGTCCAGAACCTCACCGGTCAGAACGACAGGGTTCGCCGGGGCGAGACCGGTCCGCAGTCCGGCCCGGTCCGGCTGGAGCTGCAGGCCGACTGCTACGCCGGCGTGTGGGCGGCCAACGCCGTCAAGACCGACTTCCTCGCCATCGACGACGCCGACATCCAGGAGGGGTTGTCCGCCGCCGCCGCCGTCGGCGACGACCGGATCCAGGAGAAGGCGCAGGGGCAGGTCAACCCGGAGTCCTGGACGCACGGCTCGGCCGAGCAGCGGATGAGGTGGTTCCGCGTGGGGCTGACAAGCGGCGATCCGAACGAGTGCGACACCTTCTCGGTCCGCACCGTCTGATCAGCCGGCCCCTGTTCCCTCGGCCGCTGTTCCCCGGATGATCTTCCGGCCGAGCGGCTGGCACCCGACACGCCGGCGTGTCACCTGCCAGGCGCTCCTTGGGAAGATCACGACGGGCTCCGACCGCAGGGTGGCGCGTGGTCGGGTCAGGAGTCCGTACGACGACGCTTCGGGTGCGTGCCGTGCCGGGGCGAGAGGTCGTCCGGACCGCCGTACTTGCCGCGCGGCGTGATGATCGTCCCGGCCCTGCCCTCGAGGATCTCGACCGCGTCCTCGACCCGGCCGATCGCCGCCATGTCGCCGGTGACCTCGACGAAGCGGCACGCGGCGTCGACCTTCGGCCCCATCGACCCCGCGGCGAACTCCTCGCTGCGCAGCGTCGTCGGCGTCGCACGCAGCACCGGCTCCTCCTCCGGCGTGCCGAAGCCGCGCAGGACGTTCGGCACGTCGGTGAGGATCATCAGCACGTCGGCGTCGAGGGCCTCGGCGAGCACCGACGTGGTCAGGTCCTTGTCCACCACCGCCTCGACGCCGGAGAGCCTGCCGCTCTCGTCGCGGATCACCGGGACTCCCCCGCCGCCCGCGCAGACCACGACGGCCCCGCTGCTCAGCAGCAGCCGGATCAGCCGGGTCTCGACCACGCGCTGCGGGCGCGGCGAGCCCACCACGCGCCGCCAGCCGCTGCTGTCCTGCTTGACCGTCCAGCCCCGCTCGGCGGCGAGCGTCTTGGCACGCTCCTCCTCGTAGACCTCGCCGATGAACTTCGTCGGGTTCTCGAAGGCGGGATCGGCGGCGGACACGAGCGTCTGGTTGATGATGGCGGCCACCTGGCGCCCCGGCAGGGTGTTCTGCAGCGCCTGCAGCAGCCAGTAGCCGATCATCCCCTGGGTCTGGGCGCCGAGGACGTCGAACGGGTACGGCGTGGTCAGCTGCGGGTCGGACGCGCTCTGCAGCGCCAGCACGCCGACCTGCGGGCCGTTGCCGTGCGTGAGCACCAGCTCGTGCTCCTGCGCGAGCGGGGCGAGGGCCGCGACGGCACGGGCGATGTTGGCGGCCTGCACGGAGGCGTCGGGCTTCTCCCCGCGGCGCAGCAGCGCGTTGCCACCGAGCGCCGCCACGATCCGCACGTCAGCCGGCCAGCGTCGCGACCAGCACGGCCTTGATGGTGTGCAGCCGGTTCTCCGCCTGGTCGAACACGATCGAGTGCTCGCTCTCGAACACCTCGTCGGTGACCTCGAGCTCGGCCAGGCCGGTCCGCTGGAAGACCTCCTCGCCGACGACGGTGCTGCGGTCGTGGAAGGCGGGCAGGCAGTGCATGAACCGCACGTCCGGCTTCCCGGTGGCGCGCAGGACGTCCATCGTCACCTGGTAGTCGCGCAGCAGCGCGATCCGCTCGTCCCAGACCTCCTTCGGCTCGCCCATGGAGACCCACACGTCGGTGTGCACCACGTCCGCCCCGGCGACCCCCTCCGCGATGTCGTCGGTGAGCGTGACGGAACCGCCTGTGCGTGCGGCGATCGCGCGCGCGGTCTCGACCACGTCCTTGTCGTTCTGCAGCTGCTCGGGGGCGACGATCCGGACGTCCATGCCGGCGAGCGCGCCGCCGACGAGCAGGGAGTTGCCCACGTTGTTGCGCG
>SCTD01000695.1 GCA_004299215.1 Frankiales bacterium
CCCCCCCTGGTGCGCTGGCCAGGGCCAGGGCACCAGGGGGGGCGACGGCGTCGCGCGGTCCGCGCAGGTCAGCGCGGTGCGGGTGGTGCACGGACATCTTCAACGCACCGGCGACCACCACGGCGGCGCAGGCCAGTCCGGCGGCGGCGATCGCGGTGACCTCCGCTGCCGTGGGTGTGCCGGGGCTGCGCAGCGAGCCCGCGACGGCCGCGAGGGCGACGGCAGCCAGCACCGTCTCACCGAGCACGATGGCCTTGGCGCGCATGACCAGCCCGGGGTCGTGGGGGAGGGACGCCAGCCACACCGCGCCCGATCCGTCGAGGCAGAAGGCGTTCACGCCGAAGAGCAGCCCGGCTCCCGCGGCGACGAGACCCGGCATCACGACCATCGACTGCCAGGGGACGGCCGCGCCGGCGGCGATGACGCCAGGCAGGATCGCCAGCACCAGGCCGCCGCGACGCAGCGCCGGGGCCCGCCAGACCGAGGCGCGGTTCACCGCCACCAGCTCGCGCAGCGCGCTGGTCTTCGGGGAGCGACGGCGCACCGGGTCGGTGTGCCGGTGCAGGCCGGAGTCGCCGGGCCGCCGCAGCGCCCAGGCGCAGGTGCGCTCGCCGACCAGCAGCAGGACCACCGTGCCGAGCAGCAGGGCCCCGGTGGTGACCGACCAGCGCACCAGGTGGCCGTCGCCGCCGGCGATGACGCCCGACACGACGGTGTGCGTCGGGCTCGCGGCGATGAGGTCGTCGCCCTGACCGGCACGCACGACCAGCACGGCGGCCAGGAAGCCGAGAACGCCCGTGGCGCCGACGATCCGCCGGCCGAGCTGGGTCTGCCGCGCTCCCACGACCAGCCAGGCCAGGGACTGCCCGAGCACCGTGAGCAGGGCGACGTACGCCAGGGTCGTGAGCCCGCCGCGGAGCAGGCTGCCGCCGAGCGTCAGGTAGGCCGTCAGCGCGGCCATGACGAGCAGCTGGACGACCCACACCAGGTTGAGCGGCGCGAGCAGCAGCCCACCGAGGAACTGCGTCTGCGGGCGGACGGGGAAGGGCACGAGCTGGTCCGGCGGCACGACCTCGCTCCCGCCGCCGGCCGTGAGCGGCGCGATCACGGCGAGCGCCCCGAAGCCGAGGAACGCCGCCGGCGCGAGCTCCACGGCCGTGGCCAGCTGGACGGCGTCGAGGTTGGCGCCGCTGTCGAGGGCGAGCGTCAGCAGCCAGCCGAGCAGCAGTGCGGCGAGCAGGATCCCGAGCCGCAGGCCCGGGGTCCGCGCCATCTGCCAGCGCAGCGCGAGCAGCGCGCGCAGCTGCGTCACCGGTCCTGGCATGGAGGTCATGGTCCTCCATCGGCGCGCGGACGGTCGACTCTGAGGTCCCCAGGGGGCCGGTTCCGGGCCGGCCACGCGCCGAGCCGGCGTCAGGTCGTGAGATCCAGCGCGAGGTCGCAGAAGTCGAGGAACGGGAAGGTGCCGGAGAG
>SCTD01000368.1 GCA_004299215.1 Frankiales bacterium
CCGCTGGGCGCCGCGGTGCAGGGGGTCCCCCCGGCTCAGCCGTCCGGTGCCGTCGCGACCCTCGAGCGGCCGGGGGAGACCCGCGTGCGGCAGGCCGCGCAGTTCACCTCGGGCGCGGTGGGGGTCGTGCTGGCCGCGGTCCTCCTGCACGCCCTGCGGACCGTCCGCGACCTGGTCCTGCGCCGCTGAGCCCTAGCGACGGCCGGCGGGGACCCGCTCGGGCCGGGAGCGCTGGGCGGGGACGGGACGGCGTACGGCTGCCGGAGCCGGGCGGTGACGGACGCAGAGCAGGGCAGCCGCGGCGAGACCGAGGCCGGCGAGCGTCACCGGGAAGCCCCGGCCGTCACCACCGGCCAGCGGGGCGGAGCGCGCCTGCACGGCGGTCTCCTCGACCACCTCCTCCGCCGTCGCCTCCGGGTCCACCAGCCGGCCGACCGGGTCGGCGACCGCCGCCGCCGCGAACCCCCAGTCGAGCAGCTTGATCGCCTCGTCGGCGACCTTGGGGTCGGCCCGCATCAGCGTCACGACCAGCCGCCGGCCGTCGCGCTCGGCGGCGCCGACGAAGCTCGCCCGAGCCCGGCTGGTGAAGCCGTTCTTGATGCCGAGCCCGCCCTCGTAGCCCTTGAGCAGCTTGTTCTTGGTGTACATCTCGATCCGCGCGCTGCCCGGCGCGCTGACGCTGCCGCGCTTCATGGCGGCGTACGCCGCGAAGGCCGGGTCGGCCATGCCGGCCCGCGCGATGAGCGCCAGGTCGTACGCCGAGCTGACCTGGCCCTCGGCGTCCAGCCCGTGCGGGTTCACCGCCCGGGTGTCGTAGGCGTGCAGGCTGCGCGCCTTCTCGTTCATCAGCGCGGCGGTGGCCTCCTGGCCGCCGGCGGCCGACGCGAGGACGTTCGCGGCGTCGTTGCCGCTGACCATCATCAGCGCCGAGAACAGCTCGGAGATCGGGTATCCCACCCGCTCGACCAGCCCGACCTTGCTGCCCTCGACGTTGATGTCGTCGAAGACCGGCACCACCTTGCGGGTGGGCTCGAGGATCGGGATCAGGGTGACCGCGGTCAGCGTCTTGAGGGTGCTCGCCGGGGCGTAGCGGCCGTGCGCGTCCTTCGCGGCGAGCACCGTCCCGCTGTCGAGGTCCGCGACGACGAAGCTGCTCGCCGAGATGCCGGCCGGCAGGGGCGGGGCGTCGCGGTCGACCACCACGCCCGGTGACCCGAGCCGGGCACCGCCGACGGTCTCGTCCTCCGGGCCGGCCGCGGCCGGGGTCGCCGTGACGACGACCGCGAGCACTGCCGCGGTGACCAGCCGGAGGGGGGTGCGCACGGCTCCGGACGCTACCGGCGCGGGCGCCCCGCCGCCGTCAGCCACACCGCCGGCT
>SCTD01000369.1 GCA_004299215.1 Frankiales bacterium
CGTGCTGCTGCTGTCCTTCGCCATCAGCCGGTCGCACCTCGACCGGGACCGGGAGACCGACCGTCCCGCGCAGCGGGTGGTGCGGCTCCCCAGGATCGACGTCGGCCCGCTCGAGCTGCGCGACTTCAGCCAGACCGGCCGGCTCATCGAGGCCGGTTACGCCGCGGGTCTGCGCGCGGTGCAGGACGAGGCGGTCGCCGCGGTCCCGAGGGCCCGCCGCGCCCCGAAGGAGCAGCCTCGTACTCTCGCCGGGTGACGCCGACCACCAGGATCGCGCTGCTCCTCGGCGCGGCCGCCGCCGGGACCGCCCTCGCCCGCCGTCGCGCCGGGGACGTGCCCGCGCCCGTGCGGTCCGCGCAGCCGCCCGGGGAGCGCCCCCGCACGGTCACCGCTGAGGACGGCGTCCAGCTGTCCGTGCACGAGTACGGCGCCCGGACCGGGTTCGCCGCGACGGTCGTGCTCGCGCACGGCTACGTGCAGTCCTCGGCGCTGTGGAGCGGCCAGGTGCGCGACCTGGTCGAGGCCCGTCCGGACCTGCGGGTCGTGACGTACGACCATCGCGGCCACGGCCGCTCGCACCGCACGACCCGCGACCGGGCGACCATCGAGCAGCTCGGGCGGGACCTCGCCCGGGTGCTGGACGCGGTGGCGCCGGAGGGCCCCGTCGTCGTCGGCGGGCACTCCATGGGCGGCATGACGCTGATGGCGCTGGCCGAGCTGCACCCCGAGCTCTTCGGCGACCGCGTGCTGGGCGCCGCCTTCGTGGCGACCTCGGCCGGGGGGCTCGCCGACGTCAGCTGGGGGCTGCCGGCTCCCGTCTCCCGGGCCGTGAAGCGGCTGATGCCGGTCCTCAACGAGCAGATGGTGCGGGCCGAGGCGAGGGGCAAGCGGCGCAAGGTCGGAGCGGCGGACGCTCGGCTGATCTTCCCGCGCACGGCCGACCGGTCGCTCGTGCACGAGGCCCTCGAGGTGCACCGCGGCACGTCGGCCGAGACGGTGGCCGCGTTCCTCCCGACGTTCTCCGAGCACGACCGGCTGGTGGCCCTCGAGGCGCTCACCCACGTCCCGACCGTCGTCGTCGCCGGCGACAAGGACCTGCTGTGCCCGCTGGCGCACAGCAAGGCCATCGCCGACGCGCTGCCGCAGAGCGAGCTGACGGTCTTCCCCGGTGTCGGCCACATGGTCCACCTGGAGCGGCGGGCCGAGGTCAGCCGGATCCTGCTCAGGCTCGTCGACCGCGCGCTCGCCGGGCGGCGCACGCTGTCCGCGGTGTGAGCCCCCGCCGTACCGCCGCGGCCGTCGCCGCCGGCGCCACGCTGGTGCTGCTCGCCGGGGTCGCCGTGCTGGCCCTGCGCGGAGCGGACACCACCACGACGTACGACGAGCAGGCCGCGCTCGACGGCTTCCGCGCTGCGGCCGGCCCGACGCCCAGCCCGAGCCCGGAGGCCGGAGCCGCTCCCTCCGCGACGCCGCCGGCCGCTGCCGGCGCGACCGCTGCCGCCGTGACCGCGCCCACCCCCGCGGCGGGGGTGCGGGCGTCGGCTGCGGCGAGCCCGCCGGCCGCCGCCGCGGCGAGCCCGGTCGCCGACGAGGTGGAGCCCGGCGTGTACCGCTACGACACCGAGGGCTTCGAGGAGGTCGACGCCCTCGGCGGCGCCCGGCACGACTACCCCGACACCAGCACGATCACCTACTCGCGCGCGGGCTGCGGCACCGAGGAGCGCTGGCGGCCGCTCGAGGAGCGCGTCGGGGTCACCCGCACCTGCGCGGGCGCCGAGGGCGCGGAGGTGCGCTCGACCTACCAGCAGCGCGAGTTCTTCGGCCAGAGCCAGTCCGAGACCTACACCTGCTCACCGGGATCGCTGGTGCTCCCGGACGACCCGCGTCCCGGCCGGACCTGGCGCGGGTCGTGCCGCAGCGACGACAGCACGTTCACCCTCGACGGCCGGGTCGTGGCACTCGAGGAGCTCGTCGTCGGCGGGACCCGGGTCCCCGTCGTACGGGTGGCCATCAGCGGCACGCTGACCGGCTCCACGCGCGGTCGCAGCGACCGGGAGGTGTGGCTCGCGCGGGCGGACGGGCTGCTCGTGCAGGCCGTCGCGACCACCGACACGGACGCGGACACGGCCGGCGGCACGGTCCGCTACCGGGAGAGCTACCGGCTGCGGCTGCAGTCGCTCACGCCGGCCCGGTAGGGCTCAGCGCGCCTCGGCCAGCAGCGCCGCGAGCCTGCTGACGCCCTTCTCGAGGTCCTCGTCGCCGAGGGCGTAGGACAGCCGGAAGTAGCCGGGCGTCCCGAACGCCTCGCCCGGGACGACGGCCACGCCGACCTCGTCCAGGACCAGCTCGGCCAGCTGCGCCGAGCTCTCGATCGTGCGGCCCCGCAAGGACTTCCCGAGCAGCCCCTTGACGGAGGGGTAGCAGTAGAAGGCGCCCTCGGGCTCCGGGCAGGTGACGCCCGGGATCTCGTTGAGCATCCGCACCATCGTGCGGCGGCGGCGGTCGAAGGCCGCCCGCATGTCGGCGACCGCCGCGAGATCGCCGCGCACCGCCTGCAGCGCCGCGACCTGCGCGACGTTGCTGACGTTGCTGGTGGCGTGCGACTGCAGGTTGGTCGCGGCCTTCACGACGTCCGCCGGGCCGATCAGCCAGCCCACCCGCCAGCCGGTCATGGCGTAGGTCTTGGCCACGCCGTTCACGACGACGCAGGTGTCGGCCAGCTCGGGTACGGCGACCGGCATCGAGACGTGCTCGGCGTCGCCGTAGACGAGGTGCTCGTAGATCTCGTCCGCCACCACCCAGATCCCGTGCTCGACCGCCCAGCGGCCGACGGCCTCCACCAGCGCGGGGGAGGCCACGGCGCCCGTGGGGTTGGACGGCGAGCACCACAGCAGCACGAAGGTGCTGC
>SCTD01000033.1 GCA_004299215.1 Frankiales bacterium
CTCGGCTGGGGCGCCGAGCGGCCCGACCAGCGACTCGAAGCCCAGCACCAGGGCGGCCTCGCCGGTGGTGAGCGTCCCGCTGAGCGCGGCCTCGCCGGCGTCGATGAGCCGGCAGGTGGCGGGCAGCAGGCCGGCCTGGACCAGCGCGCGCACGGCCCGGCCGCCGGTCGGCAGGTCGGGTGCGGCCAGGGTCGCGGCCCACCGGTGGGCCGGGCGGGGCTGCGCGCGCAGCCAGGCCTCGGTGATGACGCCGAGGGTGCCCTCGCTGCCGAGCAGCAGGCGGTCCGGGCTCGGGCCGGCCCCGGACCCGGGGAGCCGCCGTGACTCCCACGCGCCGGACGGCGTCACGGCCCGCACCGACTCGACCAGGTCGTCGACGTGGGTGAGCCGGGTGGAGAAGTGACCGGCGGCCCGGGTCGCGACCCAGCCGCCCACCGTGGAGCGCTCGAAGGACTGCGGGTAGAAGCGCAGCGTCAGGCCGTGCGGCCTGAGGGCCGCCTCCGCCGCCGGGCCGAACGTGCCCGCGCGCAGCCGGACCGCGCGGGAGACCTCGTCGACCTCGACCAGCCCCGCGAGCCGCGACAGGTCGAGGCTGACGGCCGCGTCGAGCCCGCGGGGCTCGACCCCACCGACGACGCTGCTGCCGCCGCCGAACGGCACGACGGGCGCACCGACCTCGCTCGCCCAGGACAGCGCGTCGACGACGCCCTGCTCGTCCGTGGGCCGCAGCACCAGGTCCGGCGGGCTGTCGATCCGCCCGGCCATGGCGCGGACCAGGTCGCGGTAGGACCGGCCGACTCCGTGACGCGCCCGGTCCGTCGGGTCGTCGCTCGCCAGCGCGCGCAGCGACCGCGGGAGCGTCGCGAGCCGGCGCGAGGGCGGCAGGGCCGGCGGCTCGGCGGTGACCTGCGGGGTCGAGACCGGCACGCCCGTCGTCTGCTCGACGTACGGCGCGATGGCGTCGAGGTCGGCGGGTGTGGGCTCGTCGGAGGCCTCGCCCCAGCCCCAGACCGCGTAGCCGCTCATCGGCCGTGCACCACGACGGACAGCCGGCCGGTCACCGCGGCGGCCGCCAGCCGGGCGGCGGTGCTGCGGGAGGCGGCGACCACGACCAGGGCGCCCTCGCCCGCGGCGTCGCCCAGGTCGGGCACCGACAGCACGGCCAGCCGGGTCGCCACGACCGACGCACCCTGCTCCGCGGCCGAGAGCACGTCGACCGTGTCTCCCGCGCGGACCAGCGCGCCGGTGGCCGGCTCGGCCAGCCGGACGGGGACCGCGACGTCCGGCCCGGGTGGCAGCAGCCCGGCGCCGAGCAGCCGCACGTCGGTCAGCGGCTCGCCCCGGCGCACCGGACCGGCGACCAGCCTCCCCACCACCGCGGCGGCGTCGACCAGGGCGCCGGCCGGGACGAGCTCGCGGGG
Source organism: Frankiales bacterium (assembly GCA_004299215.1). GTDB lineage: Bacteria > Actinomycetota > Actinomycetes > Mycobacteriales > SCTD01 > SCTD01. Next base: position 1,422 of record SCTD01000033.1, read on the forward strand.
CAGCTCGGCGGTGACCAGGTCGTCGGGTCCGAGCACCGCCCCGGCCGCCAGGTCGTGCGCGGCCGACAGCACGGCGACGGTGGGGGGAGCGGCCGGCGCCACGGCCGACAGCCCGGCGGCCACCGAGGCGGCGGCCAGCCCGGCAGCGAGCAGCGCCCGGTGCCGGGCCGCCGCCCGCAGCAGCTGACGCGGTGCCGCGCTCACGGCAGCTCCAGGTCGGGGGAGGTGCCGTCGAGGGAGCTCCCGCACGCGCAGGCGCGGTCCAGCGGCAGGGCGGCGAGCACCTCGAGGAGCAGGGCGCGCAGCCGGTCGGTGTTCTGCCGGAAGACCTCGAACACCTCTGCCTGCGTCACGTGGCCGCCGACCTCGATGCCCGCGTCGAGGTCGGTGACCAGGGCCAGCGAGGTGTAGCAGAGCGCCAGCTCGCGGGCCAGGACCGCCTCGGGGTGGCCGGTCATGTTGACCAGCGACCAGCCCTGCGCGGCGAACCACTGGGACTCGGCCCGGGTCGAGAAGCGCGGACCCTCGACGACGACCATCGTCCCGCCGTCCGTGACGTCCCAGCCGGTGGCGCCGGCCCGCTCCAGGCACGTGGCGCGGCCGACCGGGCAGTACGGCTCGGCGAACGGGACGTGCACCGCGCCGGTGTCGTGGAAGGTCTGGGCGCGGCCGGAGGTGCGGTCGACCAGCTGGTCCGGCACGACCAGCGAGCCGGGGCCGAGCGTCGGCTGCAGCGCGCCGACGGCGCAGGGGGCGACGACCTGCCGGACGCCGAGGCTGCGCAGCGCCCACAGGTTGGCGCGGTAGGGGATGCGGTGCGGGGGGAAGCGGTGGTCGCGGCCGTGCCGCGGGACGAAGGCGACCTGCCGGCCGCCGACGTCGCCGACGACCAGCGGGTCGCTGGGCGGGCCGTAAGGGGTGTCGACGGCGACCTCGCGCGCGCCGTCCAGCAGCGCGTAGAGGCCGGAGCCGCCGATGACGCCGATCGTGTGCACGCGTGCGCTCCCTGTCGCCGGACCAGGGAGCCGACCCTAGGTGCGGGCCGTGCGACGCGCCCCGCCGGGGCGCGCCGTCCACAGGACCGTCAGGCGGTCTTGCTCGCCGGGGTCGAGGAGGTCGTCGTGGCGGCGGGCGTGCTGCTGGACTCGGTCGTGGCAGGCGCCTTGGCCGCCGCGCCCGACCCCGCCGCGGGCGTGGAGTCGCCGCTGCTCGGCGCCTTCCCCCGGCTGTCGGTCTTGTAGAAGCCCGAGCCCTTGAAGACGACGCCGACCGCGCTGAAGACCTTGCGGAGCGCGCCGCTGCACGCCGGGCACTCGGTGAGCGGGGCGTCCGTGAAGGACTGCACGGCCTCCAGGCGCTCGCCGCACGCGGTGCAGGCGTACTGGTACGTGGGCACGGGTCCTCCTCCATCACGGCTGGCACTCGCCACTGCTGAGTGCCAGTGTGCGGTACGCAGGCCCCTGCCGTCCAACGCCGGGTAGCGTCCGGTTGTTCGACCGACAGGAGGCCCGATGGATCCGCGAGCCCCCAGCGTGGTGATGGCGACCGCGCGCGCCGCCGGTCCGCACCTCACCGTGGCCGGCGATCTCGACGCGGACGGAGCCGCCCGGCTCCGGGCCCTGCTCGACGACGCCATCGCCCCCGGCGTGCGCCTGACGCTGGACATGTCCCGCGTCACGTACGTGTCGGCGGCGGCGCTCACGCTGCTCGTGCAGGCCTACCGCCGGCTCCGCGACGGCGGCGGGGCGCTGGCCCTGACCGACGCGTCGCCGTCCGTCATTCGCGTGCTGCGGATCAGCGGTCTGCACCGCGTCCTGCAGGTCGACGTGCCCGCGCCCGCCGCCCCCGCGCCGCTCGAGACCGACCGCGTCAGCAGCTAGTCCTCGAGAGGGACGACGATCTCCACCTTGCCCGTGCTGACGTCGTAGAGGCAGCCCACGACGGCCAGGTCCCTCGGCAGGTACGGGTAGCTGCGGATGCGCTGGACGTCCTGCCGCAGGGCGGTCGGCTGGTCCGGGATGGTCCGGAACTCCAGGCTCCGGGTGTCCAGCCCCGAGGTCTCGAGGATCGCCTGGTGCGCCTGGTCGTCGGTGACCTTCGCCATCCGGCAGTCGAGGTGCTCGACCACCATGACCCGGTCGACGCCGAGCAGGTGGGTCGCGAGCACGAGCGTGCGGAGCACGTCGTCGGTGACGCGCCCGCCCGCGTTGCGCAGGATCTTGGCGTCGCCCTTGGACAGCCCGAGCATCTGCAGCGGCTCGATGCGGGAGTCCATGCACGTCACCACGGCCAGGCCGCGCGCGGCGGTGCCGGCCAGGTCGCCGCTGGTGAACCGCGCGGCGTAGCCCTCGTTGGCCGCCAGCAGGTCCTCGAAACCCGTGCTCCCCGGGGCCGTCGTCATGCGCTCTCTCCTTCTCTCTCGCGCAGCCTGACCAGGCCGCGGCTCGGTGTCACCAGTGCGTCCACGGGCGCGTCGTGCGGCTCTGCCGGCAGCTCCACCACCGACTCCCCGTCGTGCAGCAGCGCCACGACCAGCCCGTGAGTGCGGGGCAGCGCTCGGTCGTACGACCCGCCGCCGCGCCCGAGCCGGTGCCCGGCGCGGTCGACGGCCAGGGCGGGCACCACGATGAGCGAGCAGTCGGCCACGGCGTCCCGTCCGAGACGGGGGCCGGCCGGCTCGAGCAGCCCGTAGGGGCCTGGCTGCACGCCGTCGGCGGCGCTGGCCCAGTCCAGGTCGTGGTCCGGCAGCAGCACCGGCAGCAGGACCCGCACGTGCCGGTCGGCGAGCGCGGCCAGCAGTCCGGCCGTCCCGGGCTCCGTGCCCACGGCCAGGTAGGCCGCGACCGTGCCGCCGGGGGTGCCCTCGACCAGTGGCAGCAGCGCGTCCAACGCCGCGGCCGCGGCCCGAGCGCGCTGCTCCTCCCCGAGCGCGGCCCGCCGGGACAGGACCGCGCGGCGCAGGGCCGGCTTGTCGGTCGCCCCGCGAGTGCTGCTCACCGTGGGAGCATGGCAGTTGCACTGTCGGTAGCCAGGAGCGGGGAGGTCCGGTGACGCTGCGTACGCGGCTGACCGCGGCCTTCGTCCTGGTCGTCCTGGTTCCGCTGCTGGTGGTGGTCGCGCTCGTCACCACGGCACTCCCGACCGCCCTGCACGAGCGACAGGAGCAGGGGCTCACCTCCAGCAGCCGGCTGGCCGCCTCCGTGATCGCCGGTCTGTGCGACCGGGCCGGCGCCGCTGCAGAGGCCACCGCGCGCGCCGCCGCGGCCACCGGCTCGCTCGGCGACCTGGAGGGCACGCTCGACGAGCTCGTCCGGCGTGGGCTCGCCGACGGCGTGCGGGTGACCGGTCCGGACGGCCGCGGGGCCGCCGCCGGTGAGGCGCCGCAGGTCCCCGAGCGGGGCTGCCGCGCCGGAGGAGTGGCCCGCTCGGGTGACCGGGTGCAGATCGCCGCCGTGGTCGAGCTCGGCCGCCCGAGCGGCGCGACCGGTGCTCCCGCCGGCGCTGCGGTGGCCGCCTTCACCGTGGACGACGAGCTGGCCGACGCGCTGCGTGCCTCGGCCGGGGTCGGCCGCGTCGTGCTGCTGGCCGGCGGGCAGCAGGTCGCCGCCAGCAGCGAGATGCCGGCCGACCTGCTGCAGGCAGCGCTGGGCGCCGAGGAGGCGCCGGTGCGCGTGGACGGGACGGTGGCGGTGCTCACCCAGGCCCGTCCGGGACAGCCGGTGGCCGTGCTCGTCAGCCAGGAGGAGGGCGAGGGACCGGGGGTGCTGCCGCTCGCGCTCACCGTGGCCGCGGGGGCGGTGGTCCTCGCCGTCGGCATCGCCCTGCTGCTCGCCCGGGCCACGACCCGACCGCTCGACGAGCTGAGCGACGCCGCTGCCCGGGTCGCCGGCGGCGACCTGGACACGACCATCGACGTCCGCTCGCGCGACGAGCTCGGCCGGCTCGCCGAGTCCTTCAACGGGATGACCGAGGAGCTGCGCGGCTACGTCGGCGCCCTGCAGGCCAGCCGCGACGAGCTGCAGGCCGGTGTCGCCCGGATCGGCGACACCCTGTCCGGCACCCACGACCTGGACCGGATCCTCACCGTGGTCCTGGAGACCGCCATGGCGTCGACCCGCGCCCGGGCCGGGGCCGTGCTGCTGCTCGGCGCCGACCGCACCGAGCTCGAGCTCGCCGTCAGCGAGGGCCTGGACATCCCGTCCGACCTGCGGCTCCCGGTCGGCAGCGGCATCGCCGGTCGCGTCGCCGGGAGCGGCGACCCGCTCCGGGGAAGGGTGGGCACCGACCTGCAGCCCGGTCCGGGCGAGCCGACCGCCACCACGGTGCTCGCGGTGCCTCTCAAGAGCTCGAGCACGGTGATCGGCGTCCTCACGCTCTACGACCGCGAGGACGGCGAAGACCTCGCCGTCC
>SCTD01000711.1 GCA_004299215.1 Frankiales bacterium
CGCAGGTCCGCGAGCGCTACGCCGATCTCGGGACCGACACCGCCAGCGGCGACGTCGTGAGCGTCACCGGCCGCGTGATGCTCAGCCGCACGGGCGGGAAGCTCTGCTTCGCGACCCTGCAGGAGGGGGACGCGCAGCTGCAGGTCATGGTCAGCCTGGACGGCGTCGGCGACGAGCGGCTCGCGGCCTGGAAGTCCGACGTCGACCTCGGCGACCACGTCGGCGTCACCGGCGAGGTGATCAGCAGCCGGCGCGGCGAGCTCAGCGTCCTCGCGAGCAGCTGGGTCATGACCAGCAAGGCGCTCCGGCCGCTGCCGGACAAGCACCACGGCCTCACCGACCCGGAGCTGCGGATCCGGCAGCGCTACGTGGACCTGATCGTCAACGCCGACAGCCGCCGGATGGTGGCCGACCGCGCGACCGCCGTGCGGGCGGTGCGCGACGTGCTGCACGACGCGGGCTTCGTCGAGGTCGAGACGCCGGTGCTGCAGACGATGCACGGGGGCGCGGCGGCCCGTCCGTTCCGCACCCACCTCAACGCGCTCGACCTCGACATGACGCTGCGCATCGCGCTCGAGCTCTACCTCAAGCGGCTCGTCGTCGGCGGGGTGGACAAGGTCTTCGAGATCGGTCGCATCTTCCGCAACGAGGGCGTCGACTCCACCCACTCGCCGGAGTTCACGATGCTCGAGTTCTACGAGGCCTACGGCGACTACGACACCGTCGCCGACCTGACCCGCGAGATGGTGCTCGAGGCGGCGCGCCGCATCGGCCGCACGACGGTGCCGGACGGGCAGGGCGGTGAGATCGACCTGGAGCAGCCCTGGCGTAGCGCGACCCTGCACGAGCTGGTGAGCGAGGCGGTCGGGACGACCGTCGACGCCGGCACGTCGCTGGCCGACGTGACCGCGCTCGCCGCGAAGCACGACGTCCCGCTGCAGGACGGCTGGGACGCCGGCGAGGTGGTCCTCGAGCTGTACGAGAAGCTCGTCGAGCACACCTTGCTCCAGCCGACGTTCGTCCGCGACTACCCCGTCAGCGCCCGTCCGCTCGCCCGCGACCACCGGGACGACCCGC
>SCTD01000370.1 GCA_004299215.1 Frankiales bacterium
GGTCACCGCCGCGCAGACCGGCAAGGCGCCCGTGCAGCGGCTCGCCGACCGGGTCGCCGCGGTCTTCGTCCCCGTCGTGATCGCACTGTCCGTCGCGGGTCTGGGCTGGTGGCTCGGGGCCGGCGCGTCCACGTCCCAGGCGCTGACGGTCGCGGTCGCCGTCCTCGTCATCGCGTGCCCGTGCGCCCTCGGCCTGGCCACTCCGACCGCGCTGCTCGTCGGCACCGGCCGCGGCGCGCAGCTCGGGATCCTCATCAAGGGCCCCGAGGTGCTCGAGTCCACGCGCCGGGTCGACACCGTCGTGCTGGACAAGACCGGCACCGTCACGACCGGCCGGATGGCGCTGGTGTCGGTCGCCACGGCCGGGGCGGACGAGGAGCAGGTGCTCCGTCTGGTGGGCGCGCTCGAGGACGCCAGCGAGCACCCGATCGCCCGGGCCATCGCGGCAGCCGCCCGGGAGCGGGTGGGGGACCTGCCGGCGGTCGAGTCGTTCGAGAACCGCGAGGGGCTCGGCGTGCAGGGCGTCGTGGACGGGCACGCCGTCGTGGCCGGTCGCCCGCAGCTGCTCGCCGACTGGTCGCTGACGATGCCCGAGTCGCTGCAGCAGAGCGTCGACGAGGCCCGCGCGGCGGGACGGACCGTCGTGGTCGCCGGCTGGGACGGCGAGGTGCGCGCCGCGCTGGTGGTCGCCGACACCGTGAAGCCGAGCAGCGCCGAGGCGGTCCGCCGGCTGCGCGCGCTCGGGCTGAGCCCGGTGCTGCTGACCGGCGACAACGAGGCCACCTCGCGGGCGGTCGCCCGCGAGGTCGGCATCGACGAGGTGATCGCCGACGTCCTCCCCGCCGACAAGGTCGCCGTCGTCCGCCGGCTGCAGGACGAGGGCCGCGTCGTCGCCATGGTCGGCGACGGCGTCAACGACGCGCCGGCCCTCGCCCAGGCCGATCTGGGCCTGGCGATCGGGACCGGGACCGACGTCGCGATCGAGGCCAGCGACCTGACCCTGGTCCGTGGCGAGCTGACCAGCGCGGCTGACGCGATCCGGCTGTCCCGCCGCACCCTGCGGGTCATCAAGGGCAACCTGTTCTGGGCGTTCGCCTACAACGTGCTCGGCATCCCGCTCGCGCTGGCTGGGCTGCTCAACCCGGTGATCGCCGCCGCCGCGATGGCGTTCTCGAGCATCTTCGTGGTGACGAACTCCCTGCGACTGCGGGGTTTCCGGGCCGAGCCGTTCGACCCCGACGCGGTGCCCGAGCGCCCGCGGCCTCGCCGTACCCGTGCGGCGCACGCCGCCCCGTCGGCCGGCACCTCCTGGCACCGGCGCAACTACACGTCCTAGGAGAGCAGGGCGTAGACGGCCATGTCGACGCGGCGGGACGGGTCGCGCGGGGCGCCGCGCACCGCGCGCGCCACCCCCTCGCGGACCCAGCCGGCCTTCTCGGCCACCCGCTGGGAGGCCACGTTGTCGACGTCGGCGAGCAGCTCGATCCGCGGCAGGTTCAGCTCGGCGAAGCCCCAGCCGGCGTGCAGCCGCGCCGCCCGAGCCGCCACGCCTCGGCCACGTGCCCACGGCGCCGTCCAGTAGCCGAGCTCGCCGATCCCGTCGCGCAGCCGGAGGCCGACCGCCCCGAGCAGCGTCCCGTCGACGGCGTCCACGACGGCGCAGTTCGCCGCCGTGCCCGCGGTCCACTCCGTCGGCACGATGCCGTCGACGTAGCCGTGCGCGACCTCCAGCGTGTACGGCACCGGCACCGGCAGCCACCGCGCGGTCTCCGGGTCGGCGCAGGCGCGCGCCACCTCGGGTGCGTCGGTCGAGCGCCAGCGGCGCACCGTCACGACGCCGTCGGTCCGCTCGGCGTACGACGGGAGTCGTGCGGTGTCCTCGTTCGGGTCACCGGGGAGCAGCCCGGCGATCCAGCCGTCCACGTGCTGCCCGCGGTGCACCAGCCCGTCGCGCAGCACCCCCTCGAGCTGGAAGCCGGCCTTCTGGGCGCAGCGGAGCGAGGCGTGGTTCCCGACCTGGGCCATCCACTCGACCCGCACCGCGCCGAGGGCGCCGAACCCCCAGCGGCAGAGCGACCCGAGCGCCTCCGGGACCACGCCCTGCCCCCGGTGCTCCGGGACGCACCAGTAGCCGACGTCCCAGACGTCGGGGTCTGCACCCGGGCGCAGCGCGACGCCGGCCAGCACCTCCGACGTCGTGCTGTCGCAGACCGCGAAGCTCAGCCCCGTGCCCTCCGCCCAGCCGCGGGGGGCGGTCACGCGCACCCACTCGTCGGCCGCCTCCCGGGTGCAGGGGGACGGCATGCTGGTCCAGCGCGCGCTCTCCGGGTCGTTGCCCGCCGCGACCAGCACCTCCTGGTCGCCCTCCTGCCACGGGCGCAGGTGCAGGCGGCCGGCGGTGATCTCGGTCGGGTCCACGCTCGGCAGTGTGCCGGGGCGCGTCCGGGTCCGGCGACCGGTTTGCCGCCTACGATGCGAGGGACGTCCAGCGAAGAGGTGCACACGCGTGGTCCTGCAGAAGCTCCTGCGCGCCGGTGAGGGCAAGACCCTCCGCCGGCTGAAGTCCATCGCCGACGCCGTCAACGGCGTCGAGGAGGACTTCCTCAAGATGACCGACGCCGAGCTGCGTCAGGAGACCGACGTCTTCCGGCAGCGGCTGGCCGACGGGGAGACGGTCGACGACATCCTCGTCGAGGCCTTCGCCGTCGGGCGCGAGGCGGCTCGCCGCACCCTCGGGCAGCGGCACTTCGACGTGCAGGTCATGGGCGGCGCGGCGCTGCACATGGGCAACATCGCCGAGATGCGCACCGGTGAGGGCAAGACCCTCACCTGCACCCTGCCGGCCTACCTCAACGGGCTCACCGGCAACGGCGTCCACGTCGTGACGGTCAACGACTACCTCGCCAAGCGCGACGCCGAGTGGATGGGTCGGGTGCACCGCTTCCTCGGCCTGTCCGTCGGCGTCATCCTCGCCAACGAGCGGCCCGACGTGCGCCGCCCGTCGTACGCCTGCGACATCACCTACGGCACCAACAACGAGTTCGGGTTCGACTACCTGCGCGACAACATGGCCTGGAGCGCAGCCGAGCTGGTCCAGCGCGGCCACCACTTCGCCGTCGTCGACGAGGTCGACTCGATCCTCATCGACGAGGCCCGCACCCCGCTGATCATCAGCGGCCCGTCGGACCAGGCCACCAAGTGGTACTCCGAGTTCGCGCGGATCATCCCCCGGCTGGTCCGCGACGTGGACTACGAGGTCGACGAGAAGAAGCGCACGATCGGCATCCTCGAGAGCGGCGTCGAGAAGGTCGAGGACCAGCTCGGCATCGACAACCTCTACGAGTCGGTCAACACCCCGCTGGTCGGCTACCTCAACAACGCCCTGAAGGCCAAGGAGCTCTACCGCAAGGACAAGGAGTACGTCGTCATCGACGGCGAGGTGCTCATCGTCGACGAGCACACCGGCCGCGTGCTGGCCGGCCGCCGCTACAACGAGGGCATGCACCAGGCCATCGAGGCCAAGGAGGGCGTCCGGATCAAGGACGAGAACCAGACCCTCGCCACGATCACGCTGCAGAACTACTTCCGCCTCTACGACAAGCTCGCCGGGATGACCGGCACCGCCGCGACCGAGGCCGCCGAGTTCAGCCAGACGTACGGCCTGGGCGTCGTGGAGATCCCGACCAACCGGGACCCCAGGCGCGTCGACGAGGCCGACGTCGTCTACAAGAGCGAGCAGGCGAAGTACGACGCCGTCGTCGAGGACATCGCCGAGAAGCACGAGGCCGGCCAGCCGGTGCTCGTCGGCACCATCTCCGTCGAGAAGAGCGAGTACCTCTCCCAGCTGCTCCACAAGCGCGGGATCAAGCACGAGGTCCTCAACGCCAAGCACCACGAGCGCGAGGCGACGATCGTCGCGCAGGCCGGTCGCAAGGGCGCCGTCACGGTGGCCACCAACATGGCGGGCCGCGGCACCGACATCATGCTCGGCGGCAACCCCGAGCACATCGCGGCGCAGGAGCTGCGCAGCCGCGGGCTGTCCCCGGTCGACACGCCGGAGGAGTACGAAGCCGCCTGGTCCGACGCCCTCGAGCGGGCGACCGCCTCGGTCAAGACCGAGCACGAGGAGGTCGTCGACGCCGGTGGGCTCTACGTCCTCGGGACCGAGCGGCACGAGTCGCGCCGCATCGACAACCAGCTCCGCGGGCGCTCCGGCCGCCAGGGCGACCCGGGTCTGTCCCGCTTCTACCTCTCGCTCGGCGACGACCTGATGCGCCTGTTCAACGCCGGCGCCGTCGAGACGATCATGGACCGCTTCAACATCCCGGACGACGTCCCGATCGAGAGCAAGATGGTCAGCCGGGCGATCCGCTCCGCGCAGACCCAGGTCGAGCAGCAGAACTTCGAGATCCGCAAGAACGTCCTGAAGTACGACGAGGTGCTCAACCGCCAGCGCACCGTCATCTACGACGAGCGCCGCAAGGTGCTGTCCGGCGAGGACCTGCACGAGCAGATCAGCCACATGGTCGACGACGTGATCGAGGGCTACGTCTTCGCCGCGACCGCCGAGGGCTACCCGCAGGACTGGGACCTCGAGCAGCTGTGGGGGGCGCTGAAGACGCTCTACCCGATCAGCCTGAAGCTCGAGGACTACGACGAGAACCGCGACGGCATGTCGGCCGAGAGCCTGATCGAGGACATCACCGCCGACGCGCACAGGGCGTACGAGGCGCGCGAGGCCTCCCTCGGTGTCGCCCCGAACGGCGAGCCGGTCATGCGCGAGCTCGAGCGGCGGGTGCTGCTGTCGGTCGTCGACCGCAAGTGGCGCGAGCACCTCTACGAGATGGACTACCTGCAGGAGGGCATCGGGCTGCGCGCGATGGGTCAGCGCGACCCGCTGGTCGAGTACCAGCGCGAGGGCTTCGACATGTTCAACGCGATGATGGAGGCGATCAAGGAGGAGTCGGTCGGCTTCCTGTTCAACGTCGAGGTCAAGACCGACCCCGCTGAGGTCGCGCCGCCGCCGGCGGCTCCGGCCGACCTGGTCGCGACGGGTCCGGGCGAGAACCCGGGCGAGGTCGTGGTCGAGCACCTGCCGACCGGCGACGGCGCCGGGTCGCCCGTACCGGCGGCTGCCGCTCCCGCTCCGCCGGCACCGGCTCCCGTCGTCCCGCCGGTGCCGCCGGCAGCGGTGCTGCCGGAGGCCTTCGGCCGGCCCGAGCGCCCCGCCCAGGTGCAGTACAGCGGGCCGGCGTCGTCCGCGACCGCCGGGTCGTCCGCGCCGCCGTCCGGCCAGCCCCACACGCAGAGCCGCAACGAGCTGTGCGCCTGCGGGTCGGGCCGCAAGTACAAGCGCTGCCACGGGGACCCGCGGCAGAGCTGACCCCCGAACCGGGTGTCAGAGCCCGGCGAGCTCGGTGCAGCACCAGCGACCCGAGATGCCCTCGAGGCGCAGGGCGACGGCGGCCATCCGCGGTCCGCGCCGCACCGTCGCGCAGACCTCGGCGACGCCCTCGGGTCGCTCCTGGACGTGCAGGCTGCGGACCGCGCCCGTGCCCGGCCGGGCGCCCGGGGTGCGCGGCCGGCTGTGCACGACCTGCTCGAGCTGGAGGAACAGCTCCGGGCTCGTCGCGCGCTGCAGCTGGCTGACCGGCCGCACCCCGGCGAGCACCTCGAGCAGCCCCTGCACCAGACCGTGTGCCACGGGGCGGGCAGGCGGCAGGTCGGCGACGGGTGTGCGCGCCGGCCCCTCGACCTCGTCGTAGGCGCGGGCCGGCGGGACCAGCCGGAGCGGCGGCGGGGTCAGCGCCCGCAGCGGACCGATGGGCGCGGTCGCCGGTCCGGTGCGCGCCGGGAGCTCGTCGTCGTACGGCGGCTCGCTCACCGGCACCGGCAGCAGCCGGAGCGGAGGGAGGGTCCGCGCGGGCGCGCGCTCGACGGGGTGGACGGACATGCGGGTCTCCTGGTCTCGGGTGGGCTAGGGCCGGTCGGCGGGCGGGACCAGCGCGGTCCCGGGCTGCAGCAGGTGGGGGTCCGGGCCGATCACGTCGCGGTTGGCGGCCCACCAGGCGGGCCACGCCGCAGCGACGTCGGCGTCGGAGGGAGGGGCGGTCCGGGCGAGGTCGTGCTCGGCGATGGACCAGAGCGAGTCGCCGGGGGAGACGACGACGGGCCCGGCTGCTCCGGCGGGCCGGCGCGCTGCGGCGGCGGCCGGGGGCTGGGCGCCCCAGTCGAGGCTGATCGCCACCGGTGCCGGGGCGTCGCC
>SCTD01000371.1 GCA_004299215.1 Frankiales bacterium
CGCCGCCTTCGCGCTGGCCGAGTCGCGGGACGACGCGCTGGTCACGTTCGGCGTGGTGCCCGACTCGCCGGCGACCGGCTTCGGCTACCTCGAGCTGGGCTCACCGCTTCCCGGTGGCGGTCATGTCGTGTCGACCTTCCGCGAGAAGCCCTCCCTCCCCGTCGCTTCCGACTTCCTCGCCGCCGGTCCGTCGCGCTACCTCTGGAACAGCGGGATGTTCGTGTGGAAGGCGTCCACCCTGCTGCGCGCTGTGGATGCGTTCGTGCCGGAGTCGGCGCCGGTGCTGCGCGAGATGGGCGCGGCGTACGGCACCCCTGCATGGGACGCCCTGGCCCGCGACGCGTGGCCGACGCTGGCGAAGCTGTCCATCGACTACGGCGTGATGGAGCCGGCGTCGACCTCCCCCGACTTCACCGTCGCCGCGCTGCCGCTCGAGGCGCGCTGGCTCGACGTGGGCTCCTGGCCGGCCTACGGCGAGGCGCTCGGCGCGGACGACGACGGCAACATGGTGGGCGCCGCCCGGGCGGTGCTGCACGCGAGTCGCGGCAACGTCGTCGCGTCGTCGGACCCCTCGCACCTGGTGACGCTCGTCGGCTGCGAGGGGCTGGTCGTGGTGCACACCCCCTCCGCGACCTTGGTGATGCCGGCGGCGGAGGCCCAGCGGGTCAAGGAGCTGCACGCGCGGGTGGTCGACGTCGCTCCCGAGCTGGCCTGACATGGACTTCTCCCACTCGCCCCGCGCGCTCGAGCTGATCGACTCGGTCGGCGCCTTCCTGCGCGACCGGGTCTCGCCGGCTGAAGCGGCCGCGCGGGAGCGGCTGATGGCCTCGACGGACTGGTCGGTGCCGCCGGAGGTCGAGGCGCTGAAGGCCGAGGCCAAGGCCGCCGGCCTCTGGAACCTGTTCCTGCCGTCGGTCTCCGGGCTGTCCAACGTCGACTACGCGCCGCTGGCCGAGCTGATGGGTCGTACGCACTGGGGTGCGGAGGTCATGAACTGCGCTGCTCCCGACACCGGCAACATGGAGGTGCTCCACGCCTTCGGCACGCCGGAGCAGAAGGAGCGCTGGCTGGCGCCGCTGCTGGAGGGATCCATCAGGTCGGCGTTCTGCATGACCGAGCCGGACGTGGCGTCCTCCGACGCGACCACCATGGAGTGCACGGCGGTCGTCGACGGCGACGAAGTCGTCGTCAACGGCGTGAAGTGGTGGAGCACCGGCGTCGGTCATCCGGACTGCGAGCTGCTCGTGGTGATGGGGGTGACGGACCCTTCGGCGCCGCGGCACTCGCGCCACTCGATCGTGCTGGTGCCGCGGTCGACGCCCGGGGTGACTGTCGAGCGCATGCTGCAGACGATGGGCTGGTACGACGCCCCCGGCGGGCACGGCCAGGTCCGCTTCGACGACGTGCGGGTGCCGCTGTCCAACGTCGTCGGCCAGCCGGGTGGCGCCTTCGCCATCGCGCAGGGACGCCTGGGGCCAGGGCGGATCCACCACTGCATGCGCGCGATCGGGCTCGCCGAGAAGGCGCTCGAGCTCGCCTGCGAGCGTGCGGTCTCGCGCACGGCCTTCGGCAAGCCGATCGCGAACCTCGGCGGCAACAGGGAGCGGATCGCCGACGCGCGGATGGCGATCCAGCAGTCGCGCCTGCTCGTGCTGCACGCCGCCTGGCTGCTCGACACCGAGGGGCTGCTCGGGGCGCTGTCCGCCATCAGCCAGATCAAGGTGGTCGTGCCGAACATGGCGCAGTCGGTCGTCGACCTGGCGATCCAGCTGCACGGTGGCGCGGGCCTGTCGCAGGACTTCCCGCTCGGCCCGGCGTGGCTGGTCGCCCGCGCGCTGCGCATCGCCGACGGCCCGGACGAGGTGCACCGCGGGGTGGTGGCCAAGATCGAGCTGGCTCCGTACATCGCGCGAGCGGCCGGGAACTGACCGTCGCGTCGGCGCGTTGGAGTCCTTCTCTCGGAAGGAGTCCTCATGCCGGTGTCCACCGTCCCCTCCGTCGACGCGCAGGTCGACCGACTGGTCTCCCTCGGCTGGCCGAAGCTCGCCGGGCTGCCTGAGCGAGCCTTCCGCTCGCGGCTGGCGTCGCTGTCGGGGGCCGGCGTCGTCGTCGTGACGCGGCGGCTGGTCGATCCCTTCGCCGCCGTCCCCTCGCTGGAGCTGCACGGGCGTTCGGGCTTCACGTCGATGACGCAGCCGGAGCTGGCGTCGTTCGTCCCGTTGCCGTCGCTCTCGGTGCCGGACGTGGATGCCTACCTGCTGCTGGACGTCTCGCCGGGACCGGACACGCTGAACCTCCCGCCGGATGCGGTGCTTCCGTCGCTGGTCGACGCCGGTCGCTCGCCCCTGACCGTCGAGGAGGGCGTCGCTGTCGTCGCCCAGCAGCCGTCGTTGCTGGTGGAGGACAACTGCTTCTCGCTCGCCGGGAGCCGGTGCGGTGACAAGCGCGTGCCGGCGATCTGGCTGAGCGCTCGTCGCCCATGGCTCGGCTGGTGCTGGGAGGGCGCCCCGCACACCTGGCTCGGGACGGCCTCGTGCGCGGGTCGCGTGGCGGCGGGCTGACTGCCGTTCCGTCGCGCCGCCCCGTCACCCTCGCCCCCATCACCTCGCCCCGTCATGCCCGCCGCGGACTTTCGCCGTCCACCTCGACAGGTGTGCGCTGCCGGGAGCGCCTGCTGGGCTGCGATCGGTGGTGGGTGGGCGGTGGAAGTCCAGGGCCGCTCGCCGATCTGCCTGTGGATCGAAAACTTCTTCTCCACAGTGTCTTTCGACCATCAGTTCTGTCGGAGGTCGATGGCAGAGTCGTGGTCATGGCAGTCGGGCAGCAGGTGCTGAGCGCAGCGGAGGATCTCGCTGCGCTCGACGCTGCGATGCTGCGACTCGAGGTGCGCGAGCTGACCCGCGGGGCTGAGCATGGCGCCTTGCTGCGGGAGGCGCTGGCGCTGCAGGCCGTGCTGGTCGGGTCGGGGATGGACCTGGCGGCGGTGCCGCAGCTCGCGCTCGCGCTGTCGTGCTCGGAGGCCCGCGCCGGGCAGCTGCTCGCCGAGGCCGAGGCCCTCGTGGTGCTGCCGGGGGCGTTGGAGGCGGTCGAGGCCGGGCTGCTGACCGTCGAGCAGTCCCGCACGGTGATCGACCAGCTGAAGGTGCTCCCGCTGCCGGATCGGGTCGCGGTGTGGAAGCGGCTGCAGGCGCGGCTGATCGACGCTGCGGACGGGCTGGTGCTGCCGCCGGCGCGGCTGGCCGAGCTGCTCCGCCGCTGGGTGATCGCGCAGGACCGGCAGGCTGCCGAGCGCCGCCGCCGGCAGGCGCAGCAGGACCGCAGGCTGGAGTTCCGTGCCCGGGCGGACGGGTTGCACGACCTGCTCGCGCTCGGGATGACGGGTCCGGACCGGGTCGCGATAGGCGCCCGGATCGCCGCCCGCAGCCTGCCCTGGGGGTCGCAGGACGACCGGACCGCCGACCAGCGCCGCTACGACGCGTTCCGCGACCTGCTGCTCGGCCGGGACCAGCTGCCGATCGCGCCGGACGACACCCCCCTCGACCCGCACCTCGACCTGCACGCCGTCGGCACGTGCGCCGCGGGGCTGCGCTCCGCGGGGGCGGCGCTGTGCGGGTGCCTGCCCGGCACGCCGGTCCCGTGCGGGATGGACGCTCTGGTGATGCTGCCGGTCGGCGCCGGCCTCGGCACCACCGATGAGGTCGCGGAGCTGGTCGGGCACGGCCCGCTCGAGCCGGACCTGACCGAGCAGATCCTGCTCACCGCCCCACGACTGCGTCCGGTCTGGGTCGACGACAACGGCGTCCCGGTCGCTGTCGGCGACCGGACCGTCCAGCTCGGCCGCGGCGACCCGCACGCCGTCCGGCAGGCGCTGCTCGCGTTGCAAGCCCTGCCACCACCGACCGAGCGGCACCCCCGACACCCACAGGACCACCCGCAGAAGGGTGCCGGCGACGCCGTGGTGATCGCTGTGCGCGAGAGCAGCCCTGGCGGGCCCGATTCGCAGCACAACGATCAGTACGAACCGACCGTCGGCCACCGCACGACCGGCGTGACGCAGGCTCGGCAGTCGCTGCCCGCGGCCCGCGGCCGGGAGCTCGGAGACGACGTCGTGCTGGCGACCGCGGCCCTGGGCGGCCCTCACCCGGCCGGCACCCCCGGCCCCTACCGGGTCGGCCGGCGACTCCGCCGGCTGCTCGAGATCCGCGCCCCTCACTGCGAGTGGCCCGGCTGCGGCGCCACAGCCGTCCGCTGCGACGCCGAGCACG
>SCTD01000372.1 GCA_004299215.1 Frankiales bacterium
GGGGCTGACCCGGACCCACCCGGACATCCCCGAGGAGGTCCGCGGCACCTACGCCGCGCTCGCCCACCCGGTGATGCTCGAGCACTACAAGAAGATCGGCGCGACCGCCATCGAGCTCATGCCGGTGCACCAGTTCGTGCACGACAGCCACCTGGTCGACCGCGGCCTGCGCAACTACTGGGGCTACAACACGATCGGCTTCTTCGCGCCGCACAACGACTACTCCTCCTCGGGCACGCGCGGGCAGCAGGTGCAGGAGTTCAAGGCGATGGTCAAGGCGCTCCACGCCGAAGGCCTCGAGGTGATCCTCGACGTCGTCTACAACCACACCGCCGAGGGCAACCAGCTCGGCCCGACGCTGTCCTTCCGCGGCATCGACAACGCGGCCTACTACCGGCTCGTCGAGGGCGACGAGAAGCACTACTACGACACGACCGGCACCGGCAACACGCTGCTGATGCGGCACCCGCACACGCTGCAGCTGATCATGGACTCGCTGCGCTACTGGGTGACCGAGATGCACGTCGACGGCTTCCGCTTCGACCTGGCCTCGACCCTTGCCCGCCAGTTCCACGAGGTCGACCGCCTGTCGGCGTTCTTCGACCTGGTGCAGCAGGACCCGATCGTGAGCCAGACCAAGCTCATCGCCGAGCCCTGGGACGTCGGCGAGGGCGGCTACAACGTCGGCGGCTTCCCGCCGCTGTGGACAGAGTGGAACGGCAAGTACCGCGACACGATGCGCGACTACTGGCGCGGCGAGCCCGAGACGCTGGCGGAGTTCGCCTCACGCCTGACCGGCTCGGCCGACCTCTACGAGGACGACGGCCGCCGTCCGTACGCCTCCATCAACTTCGTCACCGCGCACGACGGGTTCACGCTGCATGACCTGGTCTCCTACAACGACAAGCACAACGAGGCCAACGGCGAGGGAGGGCAGGACGGCGAGAGCCACAACAGCTCCTGGAACTGCGGCGTCGAGGGCGAGACCGACGACCTCGAGGTCATCGCGCTGCGCGAGCAGCAGAAGCGCAACTTCCTGACCACCCTGTTCCTCAGCCAGGGCGTGCCGATGGTGCTGCACGGCGACGAGCTGGGCCGGACCCAGCAGGGCAACAACAACGTCTACGCGCAGGACAACGAGCTGGCCTGGGTGGACTGGGAGCGCGCCAAGGACTTCGAGGTGCTGACGGAGTTCGTGTCCCGGCTGGCCAAGCTGCGCCGGGAGCACCCGGTCTTCCGCCGCCGCAGGCACTTCCAGGGGCGTCCGGTCAAGGGATCCGCCGTCGAGGACATCGGCTGGTTCACGCCGTCCGGCGACGAGATGAGCGACGACGACTGGGACAGCGGCTTCGCCAAGTCCGTCACCGTCTTCCTCAACGGCGACGGCATCCGGGAGCCGGATGCCCGTGGCGAGCGGGTGACCGACGACTCGTTCTTCCTGCTCTTCAACGGCCACCACGAGCCGATCTCCTTCACGCTGCCCGATCTCGGCGCCGGCGAGCGCTGGCAGGTGGAGGTCGACACGGCCGCGCCGATGCTCGGCGACGTCGAGCCGCAGAGCGCCAAGACCGGGGAGCCGCTCGAGGTCGAGGCGCGGTCCGTGCAGGTCCTGCGGAAGGTGTTCTAGGTGGCGCACCTGCCCGCGCCCGGCAGGCCCGTCCCCGTCTCCACCTACCGCGTGCAGCTGCGACCGCCCGCACCGGACCACCCGGGGTTCGGGTTCGACGACGCCGCGGACGTCGTGCCGTACCTCGCCGAGCTCGGCATCACCCACCTCTACTGCTCGCCCTACCTGCAGGCAGCGCCGGGCTCGGCGCACGGCTACGACGTCGTGGACCACTCCCGCCTCAACCGGGAGCTCGGCGGCGAGGAGGCGTTCGGCAGGCTCGTCGACGCCTGCCGGGCAGTCGGTCTCGGGATGGTGCTCGACGTGGTGCCGAACCACATGGCGGTCTCGGCGCCGGAGTCGCAGAACGCGCAGTGGTGGTCGCTCCTGCGCGAGGGACGCGACTCCCCCTACGTCGAGTGGTTCGACGTGCACTGGGAGAACCCGGAGAACCCCGGCAAGATCCTGGTCCCCGTCCTCGGCGGGCCGCTCGGCGAGGTGCTGGACGAGCTGGAGCTGCTCGAGGACCGCATCCGCTACCACGACCACGAGTTCCCGATCGCTCCGGGGACGCGGGTCGACGGCGACGTGCTGGCCACGCTCGAGCAGCAGCACTACCGGCTCTCCTCCTGGCGGCTGGCCGGAGAGTCCCTGCAGCACAGACGCTTCTTCGACGTGACGACGCTGGCCGGGGTGCGCGTGGAGGTGCCCGAGGTCTTCGACGCCACGCACGCGCTGATCGTCGACCAGGTGCGCTCCGGCGTCCTGGACGGGCTGCGGATCGACCACCCGGACGGCCTGGCCGATCCGGGCGGCTACCTCGACCGGCTCGCCGAGGTGACAGGTGGCAGCTGGGTGGTGGTCGAGAAGATCCTCGAGCCGGGCGAGCAGCTGCCCGACGGCTGGGCGACGGCCGGCACGACGGGGTACGACGCGCTCAACCGGGTCCTCGGGCTCTTCGTCGACCCCGACGGCGAGATCCCGCTGACCGCGCTCTGGACGTCGTTCACCGGGTCGGACGCGACCTTCGAGCAGGTGGTCGAGCAGACCAAGCACCTGGTGCTCGGCGAGGTGCTCGCCGCGGAGGTGCGCCGGCTGGCCGAGCTGGGCCTGCGGGTCTGCGCCGGCGACCCCGTCCTGATCGACACCCCGCCGCGGGCCTTCGAGGAGGCGCTCGTCGAGGTGCTGGCCGGCTTCGACGTCTACCGCGCCTACCGGGCCCCGGACGGTCCGGCGGACGACACCGCCCGCGGCCACGTCGACGCCGCCGTCGCGCGCGCCAAGCAGGCGCTTCCGCGGCGGGAGGCGGAGATCGACGTCGTCCGCCGGCTGGTGCTGGCCGAGGGGCCGGACTCCCCCGACGTCCAGGTCTACGCCCGCGAGTTCGTGACGCGCTTCCAGCAGACCTGCGGGCCGGTCATGGCCAAGGGCGTCGAGGACACCGCCTTCTACCGCTACCTGCGGCTCGCCGCGCTGAACGAGGTCGGCGGCGACCCAAGCCGGTTCGGCCTGCCGGTCAAGGACTTCCACGAGGCGTGCGCCGAGCAGCAGCGCGACTGGCCGGTGTCCATGACCACGCTGTCGACGCACGACACCAAGCGCTCCGAGGACGTCCGCGCCCGGCTCGCGCTCCTCTCGCAGTGCCCGGTGGAGTGGGGCGAGGCCGTGACGCGCTGGCGGGCCGCCGCCGCCCCGCACCGGCGGGCAGCCGGCCCGGACCCGGCCACCGAGCTGCTCGTCTGGCAGACCCTGGTCGGCGCCTGGCCGCTGAGCGCTGACCGCGCGATCGCCTACGTCGAGAAGGCGACCCGCGAGGCGAAGGTGCACACCTCGTGGATCCACCCGGAGGCCGAGTTCGACGCCGCCGTACGGGACTTCGTCCTCGGCGTGCTCGGCGACGGCGCGCTGGTCGCCGAGATCGAGGCGTTCGTCGACCGGCTCGCACCGGCGTGGCAGGCCACGTCCCTGGCGCAGAAGGCCGTGCAGCTGACGATGCCGGGGGTCGCCGACACCTACCAGGGGACCGAGCTCTGGGACCTGTCG
>SCTD01000373.1 GCA_004299215.1 Frankiales bacterium
GCCTCAAGCTCCTTGGTGACCGTGACGGTGCGGGCCTTGCCGAGCACCTCGAGGCCGACCTGGTCGAGCTTGAGGCCGACCTCGGCGCTGATGACCTGGCCGCCGGTGAGGACGGCGATGTCCTGCAGCATGGCCTTGCGGCGGTCGCCGAAGCCGGGAGCCTTGACGGCCGCGACCTTGAGCGTCTTGCGGATGGCGTTGACGACGAGCGTGGAGAGCGCCTCGCCCTCGACGTCCTCGGCCACGATGAGCAGCGGCTTCTGGGCCTGGACGACCTTCTCGAGCAGCGGGAGCAGCTCGGCGAGGGCGCTGACCTTGCCGTTGACGATGAGGACGTACGGCTCCTCGAGCACGGTCTCCATGCGCTCGGCGTCGGTCACGAAGTACGGGCTGATGTAGCCCTTGTCGAACTGCATCCCCTCGGTGAGCTCGAGCTCCAGACCGGTGGTCTGGCTCTCCTCGACCGTGATGACGCCGTCCTTGCCGACCTTGTCGATCGCCTCGGCGACCAGCTGGCCGACCAGGGCGTCCTGGGCCGAGATCGCAGCGACGGCGGCGACCTCGTCGTGGGTCTCCACCTCGGTCGCCG
The DNA here is from genome assembly GCA_004299215.1 of Frankiales bacterium. Lineage (GTDB taxonomy): Bacteria > Actinomycetota > Actinomycetes > Mycobacteriales > SCTD01 > SCTD01. The sequence continues at coordinate 590 of SCTD01000373.1, forward strand.
CGCCGAGCAGCGCCTCGTGGACGGCCTCGACGGCGGCGTCGATGCCGACCTTGAGGCTCATCGGGTTGGCGCCGGCCGCGACGGCGCGCAGGCCCTCGTGGACCATCGCCTGGGCGAGCACGGTCGCGGTGGTGGTGCCGTCACCCGCGACGTCGTTGGTCTTGGTGGCGACCTCCTTGGCGAGCTGGGCGCCCATGTTCTCGTAGGGGTCCTCGAGCTCGACGTCGCGCGCGATGGTCACGCCGTCGTTGGTGATGGTCGGACCGCCGTAGGCCTTGGCGAGCACGACGTTGCGGCCCTTCGGGCCGAGCGTCACCTTGACGGCGTTGGCGAGGGCGTCCACGCCGCGCTCGAGCGAGCGGCGGGCGTCCTCGGAGAAAGCGAGGGTCTTGGCCATGCGGTGTTCCTTCCAGAAGTGCGACGCCCCGGTGCCCCGTCAGGGGAACCGGGGCGTCGCATGAAGCAGATGGGGGCTGGATCTAGCCCTCGATGACGGCCAGCACGTCGCGAGCGGAGAGCACGAGGTACTCCTCGCCGGAGTACTTCACCTCGGTGCCGCCGTACTTGCTGTAGAGCACCTTGTCGCCGACCTTGACGTCGAGCGGCACGCGGGCGCCGTCCTCGAACCGGCCCGGGCCGACGGCCAGGACGGTGCCCTCCTGGGGCTTCTCCTTGGCGGTGTCGGGGATGACCAGACCCGACGCGGTGGTGCTCTCGGCGTCGCTCGCCTGGACCACGATGCGGTCCTCGAGCGGCTTGATGGCGACCTTCGTCGCAGTGGACACGATGCCTCCTGATTGTGCACAGACGGTGGGCGGAGCGTCGGTCCTGCCGTCGCGGGGGTCAGGGGCCGAGCTGCAGTTGGCACTCTAGCCCTTCGAGTGCCAGCCGCACAACTCACCCCCGGCCGGGGGCGAGGAGGACGGCGTACGAGCCGGCGGCCCGGAGCCGGCCACCCTGCCCCGGACCCCGCTCCGGTCAGCGGCAGACGACCTCTCGGACGTCCATCGCGCTGTCGGCCGGGAGGTCGATCGGGCTGGGGGCGACCCCTGCCGCGACCAGCCGGCTGCCGAGCGCGGCGACCATCGCGCCGTTGTCCGTGCAGAGGCCCGGGCGGGGGACCCGGAGCAGGATGCCGGCCCGGTCGCAGCGCTCCTGGGCGAGCTCCCGCAGGCGGGAGTTGGCGGCGACCCCGCCGCCGATGAGCAGCGAGCCGACGCCCGACTCGGTGCAGGCGCGGACCGCCTTGGCCGTCAGCACGTCGACGACCGCCTCCTGGAAGCTCGCGCAGACGTCGGCGACCGGGACGGGCTCGCCCGCGGCCTGCCTGGCCTCGACCCAGCGGGCCACGGCGGTCTTCAGCCCGCTGAAGGAGACGTCGAAGGACTGCTCCCGCAGCATGCTGCGCGGGAAGGCGATGGCATCGCGGTCGCCCTCGCGGGCCCGGCGGTCGACGACGGGGCCGCCCGGGAAGCCGAGGCCGAGCAGGCGGGCGACCTTGTCGAAGGCCTCGCCTGCGGCGTCGTCGACCGTGGCCCCGAGCGGGGTCATGGTGGCCGTGACGTCGTCGACCATCAGCAGGCTGGAGTGCCCGCCGGAGACGAGCATCGCGACGGTCGGCTCGGGGAGGGCGCCGTGCTCGAGGACGTCGACGGCCACGTGGGCCGCCAGGTGGTTGACGCCGTAGAGCGGGACGTCGAGCGCGAGGGAGTAGGCCTTGGCGGCGGCCACCCCGACCAGCAGCGCGCCGGCCAGGCCCGGCCCGGCGGTCACCGCGACAGCGTCCAGGTCGGACAGGCGCACCCCCGCCGTCTCGAGCGCCCGGTGGACGGTCGGGACCATGGCCTCGAGGTGCGCGCGGCTGGCCACCTCGGGCACCACCCCGCCGAAGCGCGCGTGCTCGTCGATGCTGCTCGCCACGGCGTCCGCCAGGAGGGTCGTGCCGCGGACGACGCCGATGCCGGTCTCGTCGCACGAGGTCTCGATCCCGAGGACCAGCGGCTCGTCCGTCACGCGCTCCAGCCTAGGAGCCGGCCCTCTGAACCTGGCAGGGCTGGGAGCAACCACGTGCACCTCGGCCTCCCGACCGACCTCCGCCGCTCGCCCGCCCCGGCCACCCCCGCGCACCCGGGCGAGGTGCACGTGGTTCCTCCCGCGCACTCTCACCGTCCAGGAAGGCGGGCCTCAGGACCGGCGGGTGAGCACCCAGGCGTCCACGCCGCCGGGGTAGTAGCCGCGGCGGACACCGGTCCGGGTGAAGCCGTGCCTCTCGTAGAGCCGGTGCGCGGGCAGGTTGTCCGCCCGCACCTCCAGCGAGACGACCCGCTGCCGCCGCCGGTCGGCCTCGGCGAGCAGCTCCTGCAGCAGCCGCGAGCCGAGCCCGGTCCCCTGCGCGACCGGCGCCACCGCGATCGTCTGCACCCACGCCTCGTCCGGGTAGTCGCAGAGCCCGGCGTAGCCGACCACCGCACCGGCGGCCAGCGCCACCACGTAGTGCCGGGTGTCCAGCTGCCCCAGCTCGGACCAGAACAGCCGCTCGCTCCAGGACTCCGGCGTGAAGAGCTCACGCTCGATCGGCAGCAGCTCCGCGACGTGCCACCAGCGCATCCGCTCGACGCTCACCACGACGCGGGCTCGGTGACCGTCCCGCCGGTGCGCAGGGACACCCGGTGCAGCAGCGCCCCGGCACGCAGGTGGACCTCGTCGTCGAGCCGCCCCAGCCACTCTGCCTCCGGCCCGAGGTGCTCGCTCTCCCAGGCCAGCCCCTCGGCGTCGTAGGCCGCGAGCCGGTCGTCGAGCAGCAGGCACAGCCCGAGGTCGGCGTGCGGGTCGTAGCGCCGCACCGCTGGCCGGTCGATCCGCGACCAGCTGTCCGGGTCCTCGGTGTCGACGAGGTACGGGCCACCACCGACGGACACGAACAGCGTCGACGGCTCGGGCCACGACGCGACCAGCGACAGCCGCCCTCCGACGAGGTCGCTCGCGAAGACCCCGGTCCAGACCCGTCCGCTCGCGGAGGTGATCCGCAGCCAGGCGCCGTCGTGACCGCCGTCGCGGCGCGCGCCCGGGTAGTAGACGCGCTCCTTCACCTTCGACATCCCGCGCAGGGTCCGCTCGTGCGCCACCGCGTAGTCGTGCGGGAAGGCGTCCAGCCAGAGCGGGGTGTCGCTCACGCCGTCACCTTCTTGCTCGCTCCCGGCTCGACGGCATCGGGCCGGCGCAGGTAGAGCGGCGTCAGCGCGTCCCCCGGCTCTCCGGCCAGCACCCGCGCCGCCGCGCGCGCGACGAGCCGCGGCACCGAGGGGTGCAG
>SCTD01000374.1 GCA_004299215.1 Frankiales bacterium
ACGCAGCTCGCCCGCGCCGCCGGCATCCACCTGGTGATCGCGACCCAGCGGCCGAGCGTCGACGTCGTCACCGGCCTCATCAAGGCCAACGTGCCGAGCCGGCTGGCCTTCGCCACCTCCAGCGGCACCGACTCCAAGGTCATCCTCGACCAGCCCGGCGCCGAGAAGCTGATCGGCAAGGGCGACAGCCTCTTCCTGCCGATGGGCGCGTCCAAGCCGATGCGCATCCAGGGTGCGCTGGTCACCGACGCCGAGGTGGCCGCCGTCGTGAAGCACTGCAAGGAGCAGCGCCAGCCGGCCTTCCGCGAGGACGTCGTCGCCGCGCCGAGCAAGGAGCGCGAGGTCGACGAGGAGATCGGCGACGACCTCGACGTGCTGTGCCAGGCGGTGGAGCTCGTCGTCACGACGCAGTTCGGGTCGACGTCGATGCTGCAGCGCAAGCTGCGCGTCGGCTTCGCCAAGGCCGGCCGGCTGATGGACCTGATGGAGAGCCGCGGCATCGTCGGCCCGTCCGAGGGCAGCAAGGCCCGCGACGTGCTGATCCGCCCCGAGGAGCTGGAGAGCGTCCTCGCGGTGCTGCGTGGCGGAGATCCCGTCGAGGTCTGACGTCACCCGCTCGGGTGTCGTGTTCGTATCGTCGCAAGATCGACCTTCTCCTCTGACGCGGGCGCGGTTACCGTCCGAGTCCCCGAGGGGCAGGAGGTGGCCGTGAGCGACGTGGTCACCACGCTCGGGGCTGCCCTCCGGGCGGCTCGCGAGGCCGCCGGGCTGAGCCTGGAGCAGGTCAGCGCGCAGACGCGGGTGCGCGTCCAGCTGCTGCGGGACCTCGAGCAGGACCGGGTCGACACCTGCGGCGGTGCGGTCTACGCGCGCGGGCACGTACGCGCGGCCGCGCACGCCGTCGGCGTCGACCCCGCGCCGCTCGTCGCGCTCTTCGACCGGCAGTCCGGGACGGCGCCCCCCGAGCACGTGGACGTGAAGCCGGTGCCTCTCCCTCGGGCGCCCACCCGGTCGCTGCACGTGCCGTTGCCGGCCCCTCCCGAGCGCCGCACCCCGCGCTGGGCGCAGGCCGCCATCGCCACCCTCGCCGTCCTCGTCGGTCTCTTCGTCGTCGGTGAGACCGTGGGCGAGCCGGCGACCCCGGATCGCGAGCCGGTGGCGGGGCAGGCGTCGCTGCCGATCCCCTCGTCGGCCCCGGTCGCGGCCGCGCCGGAGCCCGCGGCGATGCCGGCGCCGAAGCCGAGACCGAGCGGCGCCGTCCTGGGTCTGCGGATCGCCGACGGCTGGTCGTGGATCAGCGTCCGCGCGGCCGGCACGGTCGTCTTCGAGGACACGGTGCGGGCCGGCTGGGCCAGGACCTTCACCCATCCCGAGCAGGTGCAGGTGCGGGTCGGCAACGCGGGTGCGGTCCGCGTCAGCTGCGCCGGCGGGATGGGCGCTCCCGCCGGCGCGGTCGGTGCCGTGCTGACCCTCTCGTGCGGTCCGGGTGGGCTCGCGCGCCCGTAGACTCATCCGGTGACCGGCCGGCGCGTGTCCCTCGTGACGCTGGGCTGCGCACGCAACGAGGTCGACTCCGAGGAGCTGGCCGGCCGGCTCGACGCCGCGGGCTGGGAGCTCAGCGACGACGAGCCCGACGTGGTCGTCGTCAACACCTGCGGCTTCGTCGAGAGCGCCAAGAAGGACTCGATCGACACCCTGCTGGCCGCCTCCGACACCGGCGCGAAGGTCGTCGCGGTCGGGTGCCTGGCCGAGAGGTACGGCGAGCAGCTCGCCGAGCAGCTGCCCGAGGCGGATGCCGTGCTGGGCTTCGACGCCTACGCCGCGCTGCCCGAGTCGCTCAGCCAGGTCCTGCGGGGCGACACCCTGGCCAGCCACACCCCCGGCGACCGGCGCAAGCTGCTGCCGATCAGCCCGGTCGAGCGCGCCAAGGTGATGGAGCCCGGTGAGGTCAGCGTCGGGATCCCCGGCCACGCCGGCGGCCCGACCGTCGTGCGCCGCCGGCTCGACGACAGCCCGGTCGCGCCGCTGAAGCTGGCCTCCGGCTGCGACCGTCGCTGCTCGTTCTGCGCCATTCCGAGCTTCCGCGGCGCGTTCGTCTCGCGCCGGCCCTCCGACGTGCTCGCCGAGGCCCGCTGGCTCGCGGAGCACGGCGTGCGCGAGCTCGTCCTGGTGAGCGAGAACTCCACGTCGTACGGCAAGGACCTCGGTGACCTGCGGCTGCTCGAGACGCTGCTGCCCGAGCTGGCCGGCCTCGACGGGATCGAGCGGGTCCGGTTGTCCTACCTCCAGCCGGCCGAGATGCGACCGGGACTGGTCGAGGTGCTGACCGGCACCCCGGGTGTCGCGCCGTACTTCGACATGAGCTTCCAGCACTCCTCGGCGAGCGTGCTGCGCCGCATGCGCCGCTTCGGCAGCACGGAGACGTTCCTCGCGCTGCTCGAGCAGATCCGGGCCGGCGACCCGACGGCGGCGGTGCGCAGCAACGTGATCGTCGGCTTCCCGGGCGAGACCGAGGACGACGTCGCCGAGCTCGAGCGCTTCCTCGTCGCGGCGCGGCTCGACGCCATCGGCGTCTTCGGCTACTCCGACGAGGACGGCACCGAGGCGGAGGGGCTGCCCGACCACCTGCCGCAGCACGTCGTCGACGAGCGGGTCACCCGGGTGCAGTCGCTGGTCGAGGAGCTGACGAGCCAGCGCGCCGAGGAGCGCCTCGGCGAGCAGGTCGAGGTGCTCGTGGAGTCCGTCGCCCCCGGCGCGGTCGACGGCCGCTCCGCCGGCCAGGCGCCCGAGGTCGACGGCGCCACGACGCTGACCGGACCCGGCTGCGACGTGCTCGCCGTCGGCGACCTGGTGCGGGCTCGCGTCATCGGCTCCGAGGGCGTCGACCTGATCGCGGAGCTGGTCGAGCTGCACAGCCCCGCCCGACGGCCGGCGCTCGCGTGACCGAGGTCCTGTCCCGGGTCAGCCCGTGGAACATCGCCAACTACCTGACGGTGCTGCGGCTGCTGCTGGTGCCGGTGTTCCTGGGCTTCCTGCTGGCCGAGGACGGGGGCAACGCCGGCTACCGGCTGGTCGCCGCCGGCGTCTTCCTGCTGGCCGCGCTCACCGACCGCATCGACGGCCAGATCGCACGCAGTCGAGGGCTGATCACCTCCTTCGGGAAGCTGGCCGACCCGATCGCCGACAAGACGCTCATCGGCGCCGCGCTGGTCGGGCTGTCGCTGCTGGGTGATCTCTGGTGGTGGGTCACGGTCGTCGTGCTCGTCCGCGAGATCGGCGTGACCGTGCTGCGCTTCGTGGTCATCCGGCACGGCGTGATGCCGGCCGGCCGCGGCGGGAAGCTCAAGACGGTCCTGCAGACCGTGGCCATCACGCTCTACCTGCTTCCGCTCACGGGGGTGCTCGCCACGCTCGCGGTCGCGGTGATGGTCGCCGCGGTCGTCGTCACGGTCGTCACCGGCGTCGAGATCGTCGTCAAGGCGCTGGTGCTCCGCACCACGTCGGAGCGCGCCGACATGAAGCGCGCAGCCCGCGGGTGAGGGCCGCCGTCGTCGCCATCGGCGACGAGCTGCTGCTCGGGGACATCGTCAACAGCAACGCCGCCTGGCTCGGCGCCGAGCTCGCCGCCGTCGGGGCGCCGGTCGTGCACTCCTCGATGGTCGGCGACGAGGTCGACCGGATCGTGGTCGCGCTGCGTCGGGCGCTCGAGGACGCCGACGTGGTCCTGGCCTGCGGCGGGCTCGGCCCGACCGTGGACGACCTCACCCGCTCGGCTGTCGCCGAGGTGGCCGGGGTGCCTCTGGAGCGGCAGCCCGCGCTGGAGGAGGCGCTGCGCGCCCGCTTCGCGGAGTACGGCTACACCTCCCTCCCGGACGCCGTCATGCAGCAGGCCGACGTCCCGCGCGGCGCGACCGTGCTGGACAACCCGGTCGGCAGCGCCCCCGGGCTGCGCCTGGAGCTGGGCGACAAGCTGCTCTTCGCGATGCCCGGCCCGCCGCACGAGCTGGCGGCGGTGATGAGCGGCGGGGTCCTCGCCGAGCTGGCCGCGCGCAGCGGCACGGTCGTCGTGACCCGCACCCTGCACTGCGCGGGCCTGGGCGAGAGCGGGGTGGCCGAGGTCGTCGAGCGGACCATCGAGGTCCCGGACGGGGTCGCGCTCGCCTACCTCGCGGGCGGCGCCCTGGTGCGCGTGCGGCTGACCACCGCGGCGCCCACCGAGCCCGAGGCCGACGACGTCCTGCGGCCGCTGGTCGAGCGGGCCGCCGCGGCGCTGGGCGACCACGTCTTCGGCCGGGACGCCGACACCCTCGCCGCGGTCGTCGTCGACCGGCTGCGCAGCGCCGGCCGGACCGTCGCGGTCGCCGAGTCGCTGACCGCCGGCCTGCTGGGCGCGACGCTGACGGAGGTGCCCGGGAGCAGCGCGGTCTTCCGCGGCGGCGTGCAGGTCTACGCCACCGACCTGAAGGCCTCCCTGGCGGGTGTCCCGGAGCGGGTCCTCGCCGAGCACGGAGCCGTGTCGCCGGAGACCGCCGCCGCTCTCGCGGAGGGGGTTCGCGACCGGCTCGGCGCGACGTACGGCGTCGGGCTCACGGGCGTGGCGGGTCCCGACCCGCAGGAGGGGCACCCGCCCGG
>SCTD01000375.1 GCA_004299215.1 Frankiales bacterium
GCTCGCCGTGAGCGCGACAAGGTCGTCCGGCCTCGGCCCGCCGGCGATCGAGTCGGTGCGCTGCCCCTGGAGCCCGCTGAGGTCGGCCGGCCGGAAGCCGACGCCTCCGTCGTCGCTGCGCAGCGCGCGGGCGGCGACGGACTGCGGCTTGCCCTGCGGGTCCTGGAGCAGGTGGAGCACGCGGGTCGGCCGACCCTGCCCGCCCTGCAGCGTCAGCAGGTCTCCGTAGGCCGAGCCGTCGTGGACCGTGCGCCAGCTCTGACCACCGTCGCGCGACTGCCCGAGCCGGCCGCCGACCTTGCCCCAGAGGACGTCCGGGTCGCCCGGGTCGACAGCAAGCGATCCCAGACCACCGGGCGCCTGCGTGCCCGACGGCTGCACGAGGGACGCGCGGGGCTCCCAGGTCCGGCCGCCGTCGGCGCTGCGGTGCAGCCGCCCGGGCAGCAGCGGGGTGGTCTCGGTCGCGAGGTAGACCACGTCGGGATCGGAGGGGGCGATGCGCAGCACGCAGCCGCGGACGTCGCCGCAACGGCCGGATCCTGCGGCGTCGACCTGCTCCCGCCGCACGTTCCGGCTCGTCGTGACGAGGCCGCTGTCGCCAGAGGTCCACGAGCCTCCGCCGTCCTCGCTACGGACCAGGTGCAGCCGGCCCTCCAGGGTTGCCCCTGTCGAGGTCTCGCTGCCGTCGAGCCCGTCCTGGACCACCGCCAGCACGCGGGCCGCCGCGCTCGGCGCCGAGGGCACGGCCAGCGCGACCACCTGCGCGGTCGCGGCGTCGTACGGAAGCGTCGCGGACCGGGAGGCCGGGACCCGCCAGACCTGGCGCCAGGTGCAGCCGCCGTCGGTCGTGCGCGAGACGCGGATCCCGTCGGAGACGTAGGAGGTCGAGGGCCGGGACGGGAGGGTCGCGTGGACGACGGAGCCGCCGGGGGTGCGGGCGGCCGTCCAGCTCCCGCTGCGGGTGACGCCGGAGCAGCCGGCAGCCGACGCCGCGCCGACGACCGGCACGACGGCCGGACCCAGCGTGACGGCCAGGACGACGAGAGCGACGCGTGGCCGCCGGCTGCTCCTCATGTCAGACGCAGGTGGCGGGCTCGAGAGTCTCGTGGAAGACCTCGCCCTGACCGGCGACCTCGCCGACCTCGCCGGCGGCGTGGACAACGCCGGTGGCGGGCGTGGGCGACGTGCCCGCCCTGCAGCCATCGGCGAGCGCGGCGGGCGCGGTCGTGACGGCTGCAAGGGACAGCGCGGTCAGGGACAGGGTGATACGGCGACGGGTCATGAGATCTCCTTGCGCGAGTAGGTGTTTCAGAGCAACCGCAACCTTACTGAAAACGCCTGTCATTCTCAAGTAGTCCCACGCCGAGGAGTCACTGTCGTGCTCCGCACACGGATGTCCGCGCCGACGGCACCGCGGTAGGTGAGCAGCGCGTCCTGGCCGAGCAGGACGAACCGCGGTCGCCGCTCGCGGGTGGCCTGCACGTCGGACAGCGGCGCGTAGTGAGCCGCGAACCGGCTCGGATCCATGTCGACGTAGCGCCGCGCGCCAGGTGACCACCCGCGCAGCCCCGCCGGCCGGGTGACCGAGACGACGACGTCGTCGCTGCGGCTGCCGTGGGCGATCCCGTCCGCCTCCACGTCCTCCAGCCCCACCTCGGCGGGGGGCCTCTCCTGCGTCGGCGACGCCGCCAGCTGCAGCACCGGCTGCCACCGGCAGCCGCCGTCGGTGCTGCGCAGGACCACGCGGCCGTTGCTGACGTAGACGAGCTCGGGCCGCAACGGCGAGACCGCGTGCAGCCCGGCGGAGCGGTCACCTTCCGAGAAGGCCGGGACCGGGACGCTCGTCCACGGCCCGGCCGCGACGCGCCCGGGGCAGCGATCGGCGGCCGCGACCGGGACGGCCGCCAGTCGCTGTCCCCCGCGCTCCTGGGATGAGCATCGGAGAGCGCTCCGTAGCCTGAGGGTCCGCCCCCTGGAGGACCTCGTGCGCAGCAAGCTCGTCCTGGCCCTGATCGCCGCCGCCGCGGTCGCCGTCCCCGCCGCACCCGGGCTCTCGCAGACGGTGGTGACCCCGCCGGCGACACCCCAGGGCGAGTGCGGCCCCGGCTCGATCCCGGAGCCTGGGATGCAGGGACGGGTGCCGGCCGACGACGTGGAAGCGGGTGGGGCAGCGCAGGGCTACCGCTGCAACGTCGAGGTGGTCGGGCGGCACGGCGCGTCCGGCGGGTTCAAGGTCGAGCGCTACGTCGACGCGTCCGGCAACGAGTGCGCCTACTACGACACGACCCTGG
>SCTD01000376.1 GCA_004299215.1 Frankiales bacterium
CCATCGCCTGCAGCCGCTCGGTGAGCTCCGCCGGCAGGTCGGCGGGCACGTCGAGCTCGGTCGCCGCGTCGAGGTACTTCGCCTCGAAGTCGTAGAAGGCGTAGTCACCCACCAGGCGGATCTCCGCCGGCACGCTGGCCTGCGGCCGGCCGTCCTCGCCCTCGAGGATCCCGCACTCGACCTCGCGGCCGGTCACCGCGGCCTCGACGAGCACCTTGGGGTCGCAGCGCAGCGCGTCCTGGATCGCGACGTCGAGGTCGGCGAGGTCGTCCACCCGGCTGATGCCGATGCTGGACCCACCGCGGGCGGGCTTGACGAAGACCGGCAGGCCCAGCGCGCGGACCTCCTCGACCACGGACGCCCGCTGGTCCTCCCAGCGCGGGCCACGCACCACCACGGCGGGGGCGACGGCGATCCCGGCCGCGGCGAGCAGCTTCTTGGCCACGGCCTTGTCCATCGCCGCAGCGCTGGCGAGCACGCCCGAGCCGACGTACGGGACGCCTGCCATCTCCAGCAGGCCCTGCACCGTGCCGTCCTCGCCGAAGGGGCCGTGCAGCACCGGGAAGACGACGTCGACGGCGCCGAGCAGCGCCGGCCCGTCCTCGAGCGGCACCAGCCCACCCGCGGTCGGGTCCCCGGGCAGCGCGACGGCCTGGCCGTCCTTGACCGACGGCAGCTCCCGGCCGGACAGCGCGAGCAGCGCGGGGTCGTCCGGGGCCAGCACCCAGCGGCCCTCGGGGGTGATGCCGATCGCGACGACGTCGTAGCGGTCGCGGTCGACGGCGGCCAGGATGCTGCCGGCGGAGACGCAGGAGATGGCGTGCTCGGTGCTGCGCCCTCCGAACAGGACGGCCAGGCGGATGCGGCTCACGGTGCGTTCACCCCGCGACCCTAGACCGGCAGCCCGGCCAGCTCCCGGAGCGGCGGCTCGTACGCCTCGCCGAAGGTGGGGAAGGCGTGCACGACGTCGGCGAGCACCGACAGCGGGATCCGCGCGCGGATCGCGAGCGTCGCCTCGGACAGCCACTCGTCGGCGTGCGGGCCGATCGCCGCGGCGCCGATGAGGAACCCGTCGGCCGCCGTGAGGACGAGCCGGCCGCCACCGGTCCCCTCGGTGCTGGTGCGGGCGACCTCGGCCAGGTCCATCACCGCCGTCTGCGCCGAGACTCCCTCCTGCTCAGCGGCTCTCGCGTCCATGCCCACGCTGGCGACGGGCGGGTCGGTGTAGACGGCGCGCGGGATCGCGCGGTAGTCGGCGACCCGCTCCTCGCCGAGCAGGTTGGCTGCGACGACGCGGGCCTGGTAGCCGGCGGTGTGGGTGTACGGCGCCACGCCGGTGACGTCGCCGGCTGCCCAGACGCGGTCCGTCACGCGGCAGCGCTGGTCGACGACCAGCTCGCCCTTCTCCCCCGGCGTCACGCCGAGCACCTCGAGGCCGAGGTCCTTCGTCGCCGGCTCGCGGCCGGTCGCGACCAGGACCCGCTCGACCTGCAGCCGGCTGCCGTCCGACAGGCGGCACGTCGCCCCGCCGTCGGCGCCGTCCACGCCGTCGAGGCCCACACCGAGGCGGACGTCGACGCCGTCGTCCCGGAGCACCTGCTCGAGCAGTCGCGCGACGCTGGCCTCCTCGCGGCCGAGCAGCTGGTCGGCGGTGTCCACCAGCACGACCATGGTGCCGAAGCGGGCGTGCACCTGGGCGAGCTCGCAGCCCACGGCGCCGCCGCCGAGCACGAGCAGGCTCGCCGGCCGCGCGGTCGCGGACAGCGCCTGGTCGCTGGTCCAGGTGGGAGCGCTGTCGAGACCGGGCAGCGGCGGCACGATCGCGGTCGACCCCGTGGCCACGACCAGGTCGTGCCAGCCGAGCTCGCGGCCGTCGACCTCGACGACACCGGTGCGGGTCACCCTGCCGCGACCGCGGACCAGCAGGACGCCCGCCTCCTGCAGGGAGGTCGCCGCCGCGCTGTCGTCGCGGTGCTCGGCGATCTCGTCACGCCGTCGGGCGGCGAGGCGGTAGGCGTCGACACCGTCCTGTCGCTGGGCGACGGCACCGAGCGCCTCGAGGTCCGGGGCGTGCGCCCAGACGGTGGCGCTGCGCAGCATCGCCTTGGCCGGCATGCACGCGAGGTAGGGGCACTCCCCGCCGACCAGCCCGGCCTCGACCAGCGCGACGGACCGGCCTGCCCGGGCCAGCGCACGCGCGACGTCCTCTCCGGCCGAGCCCGCCCCCAGCACGACGACGTCGAGCTCCTCCATCAGAGGGCGTCCAGCGCCTGCTCGAGGTCGGCGACCAGGTCGTCCGGGTCCTCCAGCCCGACGCTGATCCTGACCGCACCTGGGTCGATCCCCGCGGCCGCCAGGGCGGCGCCGTCGAGCTGCCGG
>SCTD01000377.1 GCA_004299215.1 Frankiales bacterium
GCCGTCACCGTGGTCGACCCGCTGACGCAGGCGACCTCGTACCTCTACGTCATGCAGGGGCGCACGCCGAGCTTCACCGCCGAGAACGGCTACGTCCGCTACACCCGCGACGCGAGCGCCGACACGTTCGAGTTCTCCGAGTCGTCGTACGACAACTACGGCAACGCCGCGACCGGTCCGTACTGCGACGACGAGGGCAGCGTCGTCACCAAGGCGGACGGCACCCCGGACATCCAGCGCCGGCGCCCGCGCGACACCGCGACGATCGAGACGGACCGGTACCGCTACCGCTACGACGGCCGCTGGCTGATGACCGACGTCCGGGTCAAGGAGGACGGCGCGAGCGAGTACGGCCCTGACCTGGTCGACCGGTGGAAGGCCCGCGCGTTCCAGCAGGACGCCGAGTCCGAGACCCCCTGCTGCGGCTACGAGGAGGAGGACACCAACTGGGGCGGCTCCTCCACCCTGCTCGGCGAGCTGTCCGGCCCAGTGCGCACGGTGCGCGAGACGTGGGGCGCGGACAGCGGCACCAACGTGATCCGGCGCGAGACCTTCTACCGCGACGACATGGTGATGAAGACCTGGCTGCGCGTGCACGTGATCCCGCCGCTGGACGGCATCTACGCCCAGTGGGACTACAACGCCGGCGTCATGACCGACTACTACAACCCGAACGTCACGAACGGGGTGCCGATCGACGGCAGCAACGACGAGGTGCTGGGGAACTTCGACGACCCGTGCAACGCGAAGTACGACGCCAACGACACCGGCGAGGTCACCCAGACCTACCGCGACCTCTACGTGATGACCGGCGCCTGCGACTGGTTCCCCTACCACCAGAGCTTCGACGTCAGCGACCCGACGATGTCCAAGCCGGGCGTCATGCTCGACTGGTCGCTCACCGCCGGACCGGCCGGCTCCATCGTCGACCGCTACTACGTCGAGCCGACCAGCAACACCGCCGGCGGTCTCGCGCAGGGCGCCGTCGCGGTCCCCTACTACCGCGACGACTCCTGCTTCGACGACGCCACCGGGACCAACCCCGGTCCGCGGCTGAAGCTCCGCAGCCCGGGTGAGCCGACGACCGACCCGGCCACGGGCCAGCCGCGCCGCTGCTGGACCCCGGCGGACGGCGTGGTCGACAACGACACCGCGTTCTTCCAGGGCGACATCGGCGCGCACGGCGTGCACATCCTCTTCCTGGTCGACAGCGACAACGCCCGCCAGACAGTGCCTGTCAACGAGATCGTCTCCTCGCACCGGCAGGTCTTCCTGCCCGGTCACCGCGACGCGTCCGCAGGTGAGGAGTACGGCCGCGGCTTCGAGAAGCCGCTGGTCGCGACGGCGACCGACGCTTCGTTCGCCGAGGCCCCGCCGGAGCCGCCCGCGAAGGCGACGACCGTGCTCGACTACGACGGCGACACCATGGCCGGTCCGCGGAAGGCGGTCCAGCTCGCCGCGACCCTGACCACGGCCGACGGGAGCCCTGTCACCGGTGCCCCGGTCGTCTTCACCTTCGGCAGCGACGGGCCGGTCACCGCGACCACCGGCGACGACGGCCGGGCCGTCGTGCAGGCGACCTATCCCAAGGGCAACCAGCGGAGCGTCGAGGTGGTCGTCGAGTACGCCGGGGACGACACCAGGACGGCCAGCCGTGACACCGCGACGGTGCAGCGCAAGGAGTAGGGCACGCTCGGGACATGGGTCCCGAGCAGCTCTACCTCCTGCCGCCTGAGGAGTTCACGGCGGCACGGGACGCTGCCACCACGGCAGCGAGACCGGACGCGGACGCCGTCAGGGCGCTCAAGGCGCTCCGCAAGCCCAGCGTCGCCGCCTGGCTGGTGAACCGGCTCGTCGCGGAGCAGCCGGCCCTGGTCGCCCAGCTGCTCGACCTCGGCCCGGCGCTCGCGGCCGCGCAGGCGGACGGGGACGGGGACGAGCTGCGGGCGCTGGGCGGTCAGCGTCGCGCGCTGGTCGACGCGGTCGTCGCGACAGCGGTCGACCTCGCGGACCGCCCGGTGAGCGCCGCCGTCCGTGACGAGGTGGCGGCGACGCTGGAGGCCGGCCTGTCCGACGCCGGGGCCGCCGACGCCGTGCGGTCCGGCCGGCTCGTCCGTGCCCTGTCCTACGCCGGCTTCGGGGGCGTCGACCTCGACGGCGCGGTGGCGGTGTCACCCGCACGGCCGGCCCGGGCGAGGCGGAAGGACGAGGACGGCCGCGCTCAGCGCATCGCCGTGGCCGAGGCCGAGGCGCTGGAGGCGGCCGGGCGGCTCGACGACGCCGTACGGCTGTGCGAGCGGGCGCAGCGGGACCAGACCGCCGCGCAGGGCGCCGCCGACCAGGCTCGGGCGCAGGTCGAGCTGCTGCGCGCCCAGCTGTCGGAGGCCGAAGCGGCTGCTGCGCAGGCGGACTCGCGGCGGAGGAAGGCGGACAAGGCAGCCGATGCCGCGGTCGAGACCGTGCGCAGGCGGCAGGACGCCGAGGAGCGGGCGCGGGCCGGGCTCGACCGCCTGCGTCGCGGCTAGCGCCGGGTCAGGGCCTCGACCAGCTGTGCAGCGGTCGCGGACCGCTCCAGCAGATCGCCCACATGGGCCTTCGTCCCGCGCAGCGGCTCGAGCGTCGGCACCCGCTGCAGCGACTCGCGGCCGATGTCGAAGATGACCGAGTCCCACGAGGCGGCCGCGACCTCGCCAGGGAACTTGGCCAGGCAGGTGCCGCGGAAGTAGGCGCGGGTGTCCTCCGGAGGGGCGTCGACGGCGCGCAGCACCTCCTGCTCCGTCACCACCTGCTCCATGCTGCCCCGCGCGACGAGCCGGTTGTAGAGGCCCTTCTCGGGGCGGACGTCGGAGTACTGGAGGTCGACCAGGTGCAGCTTCGGCGCGTCCCAGTCGAGGCCCTCACGGTCGCGGTAGCCCTCCAGGATGGCGAGCTTCGCGACCCAGTCGAGCTCGCGCGCGAGCGACATCGGGTCGCGGGACAGCCTGTCCAGCACCGACTCCCACCGGAGGAGGATGTCGCGGGTCTGCTCGTCGGCATCCGCGCCCAGCCGGTCCTCGACGTGCTTGCGGGCCTGCTCGAGGTACTCCATCTGCAGCTGCAGCGCCGTCAGCCGGCGGCCGTCCCGCAGCGTCACCGGGGTCCGCAGCGTCGGGTCGTGGGACACCGCGCGGAGCGCGCTCACGGGCCCGTCGATCGCGAGGTCGACGCCGTTCGCCGTCAGCCAGCCGTCCTCGATCATCGCGAGCACCAGCGAGGTGGTCCCGACCTTGAGGTACGTCGACACCTCGGCGAGGTTGGCGTCGCCGATGATGACGTGCAGCCGGCGGTACTTCTCCGGGTCGGCGTGCGGCTCGTCGCGGGTGTTGATGATGGGTCGCTTCAGCGTCGTCTCGAGACCGACCTCGACCTCGAAGAAGTCAGCGCGCTGGCTGAGCTGGAAGCCCGATCCGCGCCCGTCCTGGCCGATCCCGACCCTGCCTGCTCCGGTCACGACCTGGCGGCTGACGAAGAACGGCGTGAGGTGCCGGACGATCTCGGCGAACGGGGTGGCCCGCGCCATCAGGTAGTTCTCGTGCGTGCCGTACGACGCGCCCTTGTTGTCGGTGTTGTTCTTGTAGAGGTTGATGACCGGCGTGCCGGGCACCTGCAGCGCGCGCTGGGCGGCGAGGAGCATCACCCGCTCCCCCGCCTTGTCCCACAGCACCGCGTCGCGCGGGGAGGTGACCTCGGGCGTGGAGTACTCCGGGTGGGCGTGGTCGACGTAGAGCCGCGCGCCGTTGGTCAGGATGACGTTCGCCAGCCCGAGGTCGTCCTCGAGCTCGTGGTCGCTCATCCCGACGCCGACCTCGAAGCCGCGCGCGTCGCGCAGCGGGTTCTCCTCCTCGAAGTCCCAGCGCGGCCGGCGGTTGCGCGCCGGACCGTCGGGCATCCCGCTCGCCCAGCCGTTGACGACCTGGCTGGAGGCGACCATGGCGCCGCTGGCGGGCTGCCCGGGCACCGAGACGCCGTACTCGGTCTCGATGCCCATGACGCGCTGCGTGGTCATGCCGCCAGCCTAGGTCGTGGGGGTGCCCCCGCGCCGGATCTAGAGGTACTGACCGGTGTTGGCGACGGTGTCGATGGACCGGCCGGTCTCCGAGCCCTTGGCGCTGGTGACGAGCGTGCGGATGTAGACGATCCGCTCGCCCTTCTTGCCGGAGATCCGGGCCCAGTCGTCGGGGTTCGTGGTGTTGGGCAGGTCCTCGTTCTCCTTGAACTCGTCGATGCACGCGGTCATCAGGTGCTGCAGCCGCAGGCCCTTCGACTCGTTCTCGAGGAAGTCCTTGATGGCCATCTTCTTGGCCCGGGCCACGATGTTCTCGATCATCGCGCCGGAGTTGAAGTCCTTGAAGTACAGGACCTCCTTGTCGCCGTTGGCGTAGGTCACCTCGAGGAAGCGGTTCTCCTCCTCCTCGGTGTAGATCCGCTCGACGGTGCGCTGGATCATCGCCGCGACGGTCGCCTCCCGGCTGCCGCCGTGCTCAGCGAGGTCGTCGGCGTGCAGAGGCAGGTCGGTGCGGATGTACTTCGCGAAGATGTCCTTCGCGGCCTCCGCGTCCGGTCGCTCGATCTTGATCTTCACGTCGAGGCGACCGGGGCGCAGGATGGCGGGGTCGATCATGTCCTCGCGGTTGGAGGCGCCGATGACCACGACGTTCTCGAGCGTCTCGACGCCGTCGATCTCGCTGAGCAGCTGGGGCACGATCGTCGTCTCGACGTCGGAGCTGACCCCGCTGCCGCGGGTGCGGAAGATGGAGTCCATCTCGTCGAAGAAGACGATGACGGGAGTTCCCTCCGAGGCCTTCTCCCGGGCCCGCTGGAAGATGAGCCGGATGTGCCGCTCGGTCTCGCCGACGTACTTGTTGAGCAGCTCGGGGCCCTTGATGTTGAGGAAGTAGGCGCGCCCGTCCGGCTTGCCGGTCACCGCCGCGACCTTCTTGGCCAGCGAGTTGGCCACCGCCTTGGCGATCAGCGTCTTGCCGCAGCCGGGCGGGCCGTAGAGCAGCACGCCCTTCGGCGGCCGCAGCTGGTGCTCCTTGAAGAGCTCCTTGTGCAGGAAGGGCAGCTCGACCGCGTCGCGGATCGCCTCGATCTGGCTGGAGAGCCCGCCGATGTCGTCGTAGTCGATGTCCGGCACCTCTTCGAGGACGAGCTCTTCGACCTCGGACTTCGGGATGCGCTCGTAGACCCAGCCGCTGCGGGTGTCCAGCAGCAGCGAGTCGCCGGCCTTGATCGGGGTGTCCTTCAGCGAGTCGGCGAGCGAGACGACCCGCTCCTCGTCGGTGTGGCCGATGACCAGCGCGCGCTCGCCGTCGGCCAGCAGCTCCTTGAGCATCACGACGTCGCCGCGGACCTCGAAGTCCAGCGCCTTCACGACGTTGAGCGCCTCGTTGAGCATGACCTCCTGGCCCTTGCGCAGCTCGTCGATCTCGATGCCCGGGCTGACGGTGACCCGCAGCTTGCGCCCGCCGGTGAAGATGTCGATCGTCTCGTCGTCGTGCCTGGCCAGGAACACGCCGTAGCCGCTCGGCGGCTGGGCGAGCCGCTCGACCTCCTCCTTGAGCGCGACGATCTGGTCACGGGCCTCGCGGAGCGTGCCGACCAGCCGGTCGTGCTGGCCGGCCTCACCGGCCAGAACG
>SCTD01000378.1 GCA_004299215.1 Frankiales bacterium
CGTCGCGGGTGTCGTCGTCACCCAGCAGGTGAGCAGCCGGTCCGTGGGCACGGTGCAGGCGCTGCACGACCCGGCGCCGATCGAGGACGGCTGGGGCCCGACCTACGTCGACGACCAGGGCCGCCCGGCGCGCTGGGACCCGTGCCAGCCGATCCGCTACGTCGTGCAGGCCGGCTGGATCCCGCACGCGGGGTGGCGTGACCTGGACGAGGCGCTGCGCCGGCTGACCGCGGCCAGCGGGCTGCGCTTCCTGAGCGAGGGGGAGACCGACGAGCTGCCGTCGCTGGACCGCCCGGCCTACCAGCCCGAGCGGTACGGCGAGCGCTGGGCGCCCGTGCTCATCGGGTGGGTGCCCGGGGAGAGCACGGACCTCGGCCTCGGCGACGGGGTGCAGGGCGTGAGCATGGCCGTCGCCGTGCCCGGCCGGAAGGGGCCGCACCTGGTCAGCGCGCAGGTCGCCCTGGATGCGTCGCGCCGCCTCGCTGCGGGCTTCGGCCCGGGCACGACGGACGGCGAGGTGCTGCTGCACGAGCTCGCGCACGCGGTCGGGCTCGGACACGTGCTGGACCCGACGCAGGTGATGTACCCGCAGGCCACCAACAGCGAGTCGGAGTTCGGCGCCGGCGACCGGGCCGGGCTGGCGGCGCTCGGTGCGTCGGCCGGCTGCCACCCCGCCCCGACGGCGGGTCCCCTGGTCATCGAGCCCTGATACGGCGTGGCGCGGGTCACCTGAGGCCCCGCCGTACCATCCCTGCATGAGCGAGCAGGAGCGCCCGACGCGCGACAAGCCCTGGGTGATGCGGACGTACGCAGGGCACTCCACGCCCAAGGACAGCAACGCGCTCTACCGGCGCAACCTCGAGAAGGGGCAGACCGGGCTCTCGGTCGCCTTCGACCTGCCGACCCAGACCGGCTACGACCCGGACGACGAGCTCTCGCGCGGCGAGGTGGGCAAGGTCGGCGTGCCCGTCACGCACATGGGCGACATGCGGGCGCTGTTCGACAGCATCCCGCTCGCCGAGATGAACACCTCGATGACCATCAACGCCACGGCGATGTGGCTGCTGGCCCTGTATCAGGCCGTCGCGGAGGAGCAGGGGGCGGACCCGAAGCAGCTGTCGGGGACGACGCAGAACGACATCATCAAGGAGTACCTCTCCCGAGGGACCTACGTCTTCCCGCCCGGGCCGTCGCTCCGGCTGATCACCGACATGGTGGCCTACACCGTCAGCGAGATCCCGAAGTGGAACCCGACCAACATCTGCAGCTACCACCTGCAGGAGGCCGGCGCGACCCCGGTGCAGGAGATCGCCTACTCGCTCTGCACCGCCGTCGCGGTGCTCGACGCGGTGAAGGCCGCCGGCCAGGTTCCCGAGGAGCGCTTCGGCGAGGTCTGCGCGCGCATCTCCTTCTTCGTCAACGCCGGCGTCCGCTTCGTGGAGGAGATGTGCAAGATGCGCGCCTTCACCCAGCTCTGGGACGAGCTGCTGCTGGAGCGCTACTCCGTGCAGGACCCCAAGCACCGCCGCTTCCGCTACGGCGTGCAGGTCAACTCCCTCGGCCTGACCGAGGCGCAGCCGGAGAACAACGTCCAGCGGATCGTGCTCGAGATGCTCGGCGTGACGCTGTCGAAGGACGCCCGCGCGCGCGCCGTGCAGCTGCCGGCGTGGAACGAGGCGCTCGGCCTGCCGCGGCCCTGGGACCAGCAGTGGTCGCTGCGCCTGCAGCAGGTGCTCGCGTTCGAGACCGACCTGCTGGAGTACGACGACCTGTTCACCGGCTCGGTGGTCGTCGAGGCCAAGGTTGCGCAGCTCAAGCAGGAGGTGCGCGAGGAGATCGACCGCGTGCAGGCGATGGGCGGCGCGGTCGCGGCGGTCGAGTCCGGCTACATGAAGAGCGCGCTGGTGGGCTCGCACGCCGAGCGCCGGCGCCGGATCGAGGCCGGCGAGGACATCGTCGTGGGCGTCAACAAGTTCACGACCACGGAGCCCTCGCCGCTCACCGCTGACATCGACAACGCCATCATGACGGTCGACCCCGAGGTCGAGCAGCAGGCGATCGACGCGGTCCGCACGTGGCGGGCCGAGCGCGACGCCGCTGCCGTCGACGAGGCGCTGCGCGGGCTGCGTGACGCGGCCAAGACCGACGCCAACCTGATGACCGCCACCGTCGCCTGCGCGAAAGCCGGTGTCACGACGGGGGAGTGGGCCGGAGCGCTGCGCGAGGTGTTCGGTGAGTACCGCGCGCCGACGGGCGTGGCGGGCGCTGTCGCGGCGGGCGAGGCGGGAACGGCCATCGCGGCAGTCCGGGATGCCGTCACGCTCACCGGCGACGAGCTGGGCGTGCGGCTGCGCTTCCTCGTCGGCAAGCCGGGTCTCGACGGGCACAGCAACGGCGCGGAGCAGATCGCCGTACGCGCCCGTGACTGCGGCTTCGAGGTCGTCTACCAGGGCATCCGGCTGACGGCGGCGCAGATCGTGGCGGCCGCCGTCGAGGAGGACGTGCACGTCATCGGGCTCTCGATCCTGTCCGGCTCGCACATGGAGGCGGTGCCGGCGGTGCTCAGGGGGCTGCAGGACGCGGGGATCGGCGAGGTGCCGGTGGTCGTCGGCGGCATCATCCCGGACGGTGACGCCCGCAGGCTGAAGGAGCTGGGCGTCGCGGCCGTCTTCACGCCGAAGGACTTCGAGCTGACCGACATCATGCGCACGGTCGTCGACGTGATCCGTGACGCCAACGGCCTGGACCCGTTGGAGCGCTGACCCGGAGGCTGCAGAATCGGGCGAGGGGTGCCGATGGACACCAGGACCCCTGCCCCGGAGCACTGGAGCGCTCGTGAGCCTCGCCGCCGTCCCTGCCTCGCCGGTGCCGCCGCGCGCTGACGCGGCCGCCGTGGCCGCGCGCCTCGTCGGCGGCGTCGAGCAGGTCGTCCACGGCCGCCGCGCCCAGGTGGAGCTGGTCGTCTGCGCCGTGCTCGCCGGCGGGCACGTGCTCATCGAGGACGTGCCGGGCAGCGGCAAGACCACGCTCGCCCGTGCGGTGGCTGCCTGCCTCGGCGGGGAGTTCCGCCGCATCCAGGGCACCGCGGACCTGCTGCCTGCGGACATCACCGGCAGCGGCGTCTGGGAGCCGGAGCGTCGCGCGTTCGCCTTCGTGCCCGGTCCGGTCTTCGGTCACGTCGTGCTCGTCGACGAGCTCAACCGCACCCCGCCGCGCACCCAGTCCGCCTTCCTCGAGGCGATGGACGAGGGCGCCGTCACCGTCGACGGGGTGCGGCACGAGCTGCCGCAACCGTTCGTCGTGCTGGCCACGCAGAACCCGCTGGAGCAGTACGGCACCTACCCGCTGCCGGAGGCCCAGCTCGACCGCTTCGCCGTCACGCTCACGCTCGGGCCGAACGACCCCGCCACCGAGCGGCGGGTCGTGCGCGAGCAGCTCGAGCGCGCCACCGTCGACGACCTGGAGCCGGTCACCACCCCGGCGGAGCTGGTCGCGGTGCGCCGTGAGGTGCGCCGCACCCACGTCGCGGACGCGGTGCTCGACCACGCCGTGCGCGTCGTCGAGGCCACCCGCAACCACCCGGCCGTGGTGCTCGGCGCGAGCACCCGCGCCGCGCTGACGCTGGCTCACGTCGCCCAGGCGCGAGCGCTCCTGGGCGGACGTGGGCACGTCTCGCCCGACGACGTGAAGGCGCTGGCTCCTGCCGTGCTGGGGCACCGGCTCGTGCTGCGCGACGGCTCGGGCGGGCTCGCTCGTGGCCAGCGCGTCGTGACCGAGCTGCTCGGGCAGGTGCCCGTCCCGCTGGCGACATGAGGCCCACGGCGGGCGCCGGGCTCGCGCTCGTCGGTGCTGCGGTGCTGCACCAGCTCGCCCGGCTCACCGGCGGCGGCTGGCTGGCCCTCGGCAGCGGCGCGCTGCTCGCGCTCCCGATCGCCGCGCTCCTGCTGCGCCCGCGGCTCGACGGGATCCAGGTCGTCGCGGCGCCGGTGCACCTGCGCCGGGGCGGCGTCGGCGAGCAGGCGGTCACCGTCCGGAACGCCGGCCGCCGGCCGAGCCCTCCGCTTCGGCTGACGGACGACACGCCGGGGCTCGAGCCCACGGTCGTCGCCGTGCCTGCCCTGGCGCCGGGTGCGTCGGTGTCCGCGGTGCTCGTGCGCGTGGCGGTCGCGCGCGGCTGGTCGTCGGAGGCGGACGTCGTGCTGGAGAGCAGCGCGCCCTTCGGCCTGGTGCGCGTGCGCCGGTCCTTTCGCGTGGCCGGCCCGTTCGTCGTGGCACCCGCTCCCGCGGGAGCGCCCGTCGTGCAGGCCGCCGGAGAGGGGGCGGGCGACACCAGCAGCGCCGTCGCGGGTCACGGGACCGAGGTGCTGGGGCTGCGCCCCTACCGGCCCGGGGACAGCGCGACTGCCGTGCACGCCCGGGCGAGCGCCCGGCAGGGGCGCCCGGTCGTCCTCGAGCGCGAGCGGGAGACCGGCGCCGCCGTGGTCGTCCTGTGCGCGCAGCGCGGCAGCGGCCCCGGGTGGGAGGCGCTCGTCGAGCGCAGCTGCGCTCTCGCCGAGACCGCGGTCCGGGAGGGCCGGCCGCCGCGGCTGCTCGCCACCGGCCTGACCGCGCCGGTGCGCCCGTCCGCGGCCGCTGTCCTCGACTGGCACGCGGCGCTCGACGGGGCGCAGCCGGTGGACGCCCGCACGCAGGCCGAGGCGGTCCGGGCCGCAGCGCACGGCGGCTCCGTGGTCGTGCTGGGCGCCGCGGCGGGCGACTTGGGCGCGGCGTGTGCCACGGCCGGTGCCCGGCTCGTCGTGCTGGGTCCGGCATGACCGGGCTGCGGATCGCGACGCTCGTGGCGGTCCTCACCGGGCAGGTCGCCAGCGCGGTGGCGGGGGTGCTGTCCGTCCCCGTGCTGCTCGTCGCCGTGGTCGTCACGGCTGCCGGCGCGGCCGTCTCGGCGCGACCACGTGGTGTCGAGGCGGTGCGCCGCGCCGCGACGCTCGCGGTGGGGCTGCTGGCCCTCGCCGTGCTGCCCCGGGTCACCGCCGGGGAGGGGCTGCGCGAGGTGCTCGGCCCGCTGCTGGTGGGTGTCGTCGCGGTCCAGGCGTGGACCTGGCACGCCCGGTCGGACCTCCGGACCGGGGTGGTCGCCGCCTGCGGACTGCTCGTGCTGGGAGCGTCGTACGCCCCGGACGTGCTGGTCGGTCTCCCCTTGCTGGTCGGCTGGGGTGCGGCGCTCGCGGCGCTGGTGCTCGCGGTCCGTGAGCGGTCCGCCGAGGGCGCCGACGTGGTGCTCCGGGCGGTCAGCCCGCGGGCGCCCCTGGCGCTGGGGGCGGCCTTCGCGGCGCTGCTCGGGCTGGTCGCCTTCCTGCTGGTCCC
>SCTD01000379.1 GCA_004299215.1 Frankiales bacterium
CGGGCGTGATCGTGAGCATGAAGGCCCCGGCCGAGGTGGTGGCCGCGCTGCGCGCGGCCGGCCACGCTCCCGTCGGCGACGGGACGGCGGCCCCCGAACCCCCGTCGGTCAGGCCGGCGGGTCTGGCGACGTGGAGGTGGGGCCACGACCCTGAGGAGGTGGTCGCCCACCTGCGCCGCTTCCCCACCCGCGCGCCGTCCCCGGCCGCGGTGCAGCTGCGGGCGGCCGCCGAACGGCTGCTCCCCCGTCTCGGCCACCTGTCGCGCAGCGAGGCGCTGGAGCTGTTGCGCGCGGTCGTCACCGGCACAGCGGTCGAGATCGACTACATCGACGGGTCGGGGAACCCCACCACCCGCGTCGTCGAGCAGCTCAGCGACACCGGTCACCTGCTGGTGGGCCACTGCCGGCTGCGCCAGGACGAGCGGATGTTCGCGCCGCCGGGGATCCTCGGCGTGCGGACCCCTCGCTGACTCCCCGCCTTGCACTCGCAGGGGGAGAGTGCTAACAAGGACGTAGCACTCCGACGTGCAGAGTGCCAGATCGGCAGGTGAGACCGGCAGTCCGGTCGTCCGTCGCGGGCTCCTGCCGATCAGCACGCCCGACCGGGAGGACCCGTACATGTCCAAGATCATCGCCTTCGACGAGGAGGCCCGTCGCGGCCTCGAGCGCGGCATGAACCAGCTCGCCGACGCCGTCAAGGTCACCCTCGGCCCGAAGGGCCGGAACGTCGTTCTCGAGAAGAAGTGGGGAGCCCCCACGATCACCAACGACGGTGTCTCGATCGCCAAGGAGATCGAGCTCGAGGACCCCTACGAGAAGATCGGCGCCGAGCTCGTCAAGGAGGTCGCCAAGAAGACCGACGACGTCGCGGGTGACGGCACCACCACCGCTACCGTCCTGGCGCAGGCGCTGGTCCGCGAGGGCCTGCGCAACGTCGCCGCCGGCGCGA
The DNA here is from genome assembly GCA_004299215.1 of Frankiales bacterium. Lineage (GTDB taxonomy): Bacteria > Actinomycetota > Actinomycetes > Mycobacteriales > SCTD01 > SCTD01. The sequence continues at coordinate 950 of SCTD01000379.1, forward strand.
ACCCGATGGGCCTGAAGAAGGGCATCGAGGCCGCCGTCGAGCGTGTCGTCGAGGCCATCGGCAACGCCGCGAAGGACGTCGAGACCAAGGAGCAGATCGCCTCCACCGCCAGCATCTCGGCGGCAGACCCCACCGTCGGCGGCATCATCGCCGAGGCGATGGACAAGGTCGGCAAGGAAGGCGTCATCACCGTCGAGGAGAGCAACACCTTCGGCCTCGAGCTCGAGCTCACCGAGGGCATGCGCTTCGACAAGGGCTACATCAGCCCGTACTTCGTGACCGACCCCGAGCGCATGGAGACCGTGCTCGAGGACCCGTACGTCCTGGTCCTCAACGGCAAGGTCAGCTCCGTCAAGGACCTGCTCCCGCTGCTCGAGAAGGTCATGCAGAGCGGTCGCCCGCTCGCGATCATCGCCGAGGACGTCGAGGGCGAGGCCCTGGCCACGCTCGTCGTCAACAAGATCCGCGGCACCTTCAAGTCGGCTGCCGTCAAGGCCCCCGGCTTCGGCGACCGCCGCAAGGCCATGCTGCAGGACATCGCGATCCTCACCGGCGGCCAGGTCATCGCCGAGGAGGTCGGCCTCAAGCTGGAGACCGCCGGTCTCGAGCTGCTCGGCCGCGCCCGCAAGGTCGTCATCACCAAGGACGAGACGACGATCGTCGAGGGTGCCGGCGACGCCGACCAGATCGCCGGTCGCGTGAACCAGATCCGCGCAGAGATCGAGAAGTCGGACTCCGACTACGACCGCGAGAAGCTCCAGGAGCGGCTGGCCAAGCTGGCCGGCGGCGTCGCCGTGATCAAGGTCGGCGCGGCCACCGAGGTCGAGCTCAAGGAGCGCAAGCACCGCATCGAGGACGCGGTGCGCAACGCGAAGGCCGCCGTCGAGGAGGGCATCGTCGCCGGTGGTGGCGTCGCGCTGCTGCAGGCGTCGACCACCGCCTTCGAGAAGCTCGACCTGCTCGGCGACGAGGCCACCGGCGCGAACATCGTGCGCCTGGCGCTCGAGGCCCCGATCAAGCAGATCGCCATCAACGCCGGCCTCGAGGGCGGCGTCGTGGTCGAGAAGGTGCGCAACCTCCCCGTCGGCGAGGGCCTGGACGCGGCGACGGGTGAGTACGTCGACATGATCAAGGCCGGCATCATCGACCCGGCCAAGGTCACCCGCTCCGCGCTGCAGAACGCCGCCTCCATCGCGGCGCTGTTCCTCACCACCGAGTGCGTCATCGCCGACAAGCCCGAGAAGGCTTCGGCCGGTGGCGGCGGCATGCCCGGTGGCGGCATGGGAGACATGGACTTCTAGTCCGCGAGCACGTACGACGGGGCGGTCTCCTTCGGGAGGCCGCCCCGTCGGCGTCCTCGGGAGAATCCCGGCAGGTCGGGACTGCGTCCCCTGCCGCCCGGGACCCCCGTCGTCCAGCCTCGGCGTCGACGGGAGCACGGGCTCCCGCGACGAGGGGGAGACATGACGGCACTGGACACCGCGACGACCGGACTCGACCGGGAGAGCGGGCAGCGGGGGACCTGGGCGCTGTGGGGGACCGCGGCGGGGGTGTGCGGGGTGATCGCCAATCTGCTCGCCTCGTCGACGGTCACCGAGAGCCAGCGCAACGGCGGCTTCGACGAGGTCTACGGCGAGCTCACCCGAGGGGTGTTCCACGTCGGCGCAGTGGCGGGCTTCGCGGCGGTCGCCTGCCTGGTGATGTTCGCCGCCGGCTTCGCGCGCTGGGGCGCGCGCCAGGCCTCGGACTCCCTGGCCCTACGCGCGGTCCCGTACGCCCTGGTGGCGTCCGCGGGCGCGCTCATCGCGGCGTACGGCGTCAAGGGACAGCTCGCGGCCTACCTGAGCGGCGGGTTCAACGAGGGCGCCTACCCGGACCGCGACATCTACGTCTACTACCTGCTCGACGACCTGGCCGGATACGTCTCCTGGTGGGGCGTGGCGATCGCGGCGGGGTGCATCGCCTGGCTGTCGTTCCGCGACCGCCTGGTCGTGCGCTGGGTCGGGGCGCTGGCGGTGCTGGCCGTCGCGGGGCCGGTCGCGTTCCTGCTGGCCTTCGGGTTCACCGGCTTCTCCGGCATCATCGCGCCCGTCTTCCT
>SCTD01000380.1 GCA_004299215.1 Frankiales bacterium
GCAGGACGTCTACAGCACGTTCTACGACCCGGCGATGGCCGAGCCCGTGCCGCTCTGGGCCGAGGTGCACCGCATCAAGCAGCCGGTGCTGATGCTCTGGGGCCGCGACGACCGGGTGACCCCGGTCGAGGGCGCGTTCCTGCCCGCCCGGCGGATGCCGCGCTGCGACCTGCGCATCTACAGCCGCTGCGGGCACTGGGTGCCCGTCGAGCGGCAGCAGGACTTCGAGCGCGCAGCCCTGGAGTTCCTGGGCGGCTAGGTCCCCGCGGCGTGACGGGCCGCCTCGGTCCGGTTGCTCACGCCGAGCTTGGCGAGGATGCGGCTGACGTGGTGGCCGACGGTCTTCTCGCTGATGATCAACGCCGCGGCGATCCGCGCGTTCGACATCCCGAGCGCAACCAGGTCGAGCACCTCGCGTTCCCGTGCCGTCAGCTCTCCCTCCTCGCGGGGTCGGGGGGCCGTGCCCGAGCCGAGGGCGCGCAGCAGCGCCGAGGCCTCGTCGACGGCGCGCGCGGCGCCGAGCCCGCGCAGCGTCACGAGAGCCGTGCGCACCTCGTCGCCGGCGAGCTCGGGGGCCGTCGCCGCGAGCGCGCGCGCCAGCTCCAGTCGCGCCTGAGCCGCGCCGTACGGCATCGCGAGCCCGTCGAAGGCCGCCAGCGACCGTCCGGCGGACTCCGCCGCGGCGTCCGTACGACCGGCTGCCAGCGCCACCCGCGCCTGAGCCAGCTCGGCGAGCGCTGCGACGAGGCGGATGCCGGTGCGCTCGGCGATGGCCGAGACCTGGGCAGCCGCGTCGGCTGCGGCGTCGCTGTCCCCGCTGTCGAGGTGCGCGTCGACGAGCGGCGCCAGCAGCTGCGCCGCCTGCACCTCGGAGTCCGCGGCGTGCACCAGGCCCCGTCGCAGCAGGGTCACCGCCTCGGCGGGCCGACCCTCGGCGAGGCGCAGCAGCGCGAGCACGCGCAACGACGAGGGCTCCGGATCTCGCCCGGCGAGCAGGCTCTCGGCGTCGCGCAGCCTGCCCTGGCGGATCCGCAGCTCGGCCAGCGTGGCCACCGTCGGAGCGCTCATCTGGGGGACGTACATCGCATGCGTCGTCAGCGCGCTCTCGAGCGCGTGCTCGGCCTCGGGCCACTGGCCGGTGGCGAGCAGGACGTCGGCGTGGATGGTGCGGCAGGCACCCAGCAGCGGTGCCGTGCCGTGCGCCGTCGCGAAGGCGCCGACCAGCTCGCACCACTCGGCTCCGCGCTCCCACTCGCCGGCGGACACGCACCCCTCGAGGAGGTTGCAGTACGCCTCGGCGAGGGTGTGCACGTTGCGCACGCGGCCGGCGGTCGCGGCGGCCATCGCCTCCTCGAGCAGCGTGAAGCCCTCCTCACGACGCCCCGCACCGACCACGGCCCGGCCGAGGACGCTGAGCGCGAAGACCTCGAGGTCCTGATCCGCGCAGACCTGCGCGAGGTCGAGGGCCTGCTGCGCGCCGGCGATCCGGTCCTCGAGCCGGTGCGCGTGCCGGGCCCGCTCCACCGCGACCCAGCCGCGAGCCGAGCAGGCCGGCGGGGTCCGCTCCACCCAGCGCTCGGCGCGGGCGAGCCACCCGCGTGCCGCGGACGGTCGTCCGCCGAGCAGGTGCTGGTGCGACACCCAGACCGCCATGCGCACGGCGTCCTCGCAGCGGTCGTCGCGGAGGTAGCCCTCGACCGCCCGCTCGCGCTCGGCGATGCCCTCGAGCACCTGCCCGAGGAACCACAGCGCCAGCCCGAGACCCTCGTGGGCCTCGGGCCGGTCCGCCGTCGCCAGCGCGGCGGTGAAGCGCAGCCTGGCCTCGGCCCAGTCCGCTCGGTCGAGCGCGTCCCCGCCGGCGGTCACGTCGGCGTCGAGCGACCCCTGCATGAACGGGAGTATCGCCGGGGCGGTCCCGGCCTACAAGGCGGAGCTCAGAGACGCGTGCCGATCGTCAGCAGGTACTCCTGCTCGAAGCGGGCCGAGTCGGCGCTCCCGAGGTTCCACGAGTCGCAGAAGCTGTCGAGGGCTGCGTCGAACTCCTTCTCGCGGCCGTCCTTGGCGGCGTTGGCGCGCACCGCGATCGTCGGGCCGTAGAACGCCTTGAAGTGCTCCCCGTAGCCCTGCGGGTGCGGGAAGGCGGTGATGTCCAGCACCTCCCGGACGGACGTGTGGACGGCGACCCGTTCACCGAAGAGCCCGGCGAGGTGCTCCTCGCTCCCCCACAGCGGCGCGGGCAGCACCCCGGGCGGCGGCGCCGCCGCGAACGGCTTCATGGTCCGGAAGAGGTCGCCGAGCATGCCTTCCGGCGTCCAGCTGAGCAGCGCGATCGTCCCGCCCGGACGGCACACCCGCACCAGCTCGTCGGCGGCCGCCTGGTGGTGCGGCGCGAACATCACGCCGATGGCTGACATGACGACGTCGTACGACGCGTCCGGGAACGGCAGCGCCTCCGCGTCGGCCTCGACCCACTCGAGGTTGAGTCCCCGGGCGTCGGGTCGTGCCGCGCCGGCCTGCAGCAGGGCGGGCGTCAGGTCGCTGGCCGTCACGTCGGCGCCGCGCCGGGCCGCCGGGATCGAGGCGTTCCCGGTGCCGGCGGCCACGTCCAGCACCCGGCTCCCCGGCCGGATGTCGATCGCCGAGGCCAGTCGCTGGCCGATCGGCAGCAGGAACGTCTCCACCATCCGGGGGTAGTCCCCGGTTCCCCACATCGCGCGGTGCTTGGCCTTGAGCTCCGTGCCCACGTCCACCGTCATGTCGAGCCCCCTTCGCGGCCGCCGGATGCGACCTGCCGCGGACTCTGCGCGCCTCCGGCGACGGGCACATCGGGCGGAATCCCTACGCGGACGACGCCCCGGATGCGGGGCAGGTCTGCTGCGGCCCTTCTCCCCGACCAGGAACGACATCGGTGACGCGATGGCCCGGTGGTCGAAGCCCCACCCACCCGGGCCGAGCCGGCACTCCTCCAGCAGCCCGCTGCGGTCGGGTTGGCGAACCGCCTCCGCGCGGAGCGCGGCCAGCATGGCCACCGGCTCCGGCTGGGCCATGACCTCGGCGTCCGGGTTCCTGAAGAGGCGCTCCAGGAGACGCAGGAGCAGGCCGGGCTCCGACACCGGTCGCGCCCTGCGCTCACCCGTGCGCTCCGTGGAAGCCGGCTGTTGGAGGATGCCCGCATGCGAATCGTGGTCGTCGGTGCCGGCATGAGCGGGCTGTGCTGTGCACGGCTGCTCGCGGAACAGGGCCACGACATCGTCGTGGTCAGTGCCGACGCGATGCCTCGGACCACCTCCTACCTGGCAGCGGCGGTGTGGTTCCCGACCGCCGTCGGCCCGGCGGAGGCGGTGGCGCGCTGGAGCGCCGACACCTTCGACGTCCTCGCCGCCGAGGCTGCGGCGGGTGTGCCCGGCGTGATGATGCGCGAGACGCTCGTCCTCAACCGGGACCCCGGGACGCCCGGAGAACCCCTGCCGGAGTGGTCCCGCGCGGTCGGCGACGTCCGAGCGGCACGTCCTGACGAGCTGCCGCCGGGATACCACCACGGCTTGCGCTTCGTGGTCCCGCTCGTGGAGATGCCGGCCTACCTGCCGAATCTCTGGAACGAGGTCCTGGCATCGGGTGCACAGCAGGTGGTCAGGCGCCTCACCTCCTTGAGCGAGGTGCTCGACCTCGACCCGGAGCTGGTCATCAACGCGGCGGGGATGGCAGCCGGTGGCCTGGTCGGCGATGACTCGATGTTCCCGATCCGTGGTCAGATCGTGCGCGTCACCAATCCCGGGCTGGATCTGAGCGTGCGTGACGAGATGCACCCCGGGGGCCGGGCATACGTGCACCCGCGCTCGACGGACTGCATCCTCGGCGGCACCCTGGACGTCGGCACGTGGGACACCGCACCCGACGCCGCGGAGACCGCCGCGATCCTCGAGCGCTGCACGGACATCGCGCCCCAGCTGGCGACCTGTCGCGTGATCGAGACCGTGGTCGGACTGCGCCCGGGACGTGCGGAGGTCCGGGTCGAGCTGGACCAGGACCTGCTGCCGGTTCCTGTCGTCCACAACTACGGCCACGGCGGTGCAGGCATCACTGTCGGATGGGGCTGCGCTCGGGACGTCGCTGCGTACGTGAGGCAGGTGGAGGACCCGTCAGCGACACCTGGACAACCGTCCGGCATCGGCGGCGAGGACCGTGTCCTGGCTGCTGACGCCCGAGCGGGGACGTGACTGCCCAGCGCATCCACAGCCTGCGAGAATGTGCGCAGAGCAGTCTTGCCACCTATTCGTACTGGTGTTCGAATAGCGCATGCCCTTCAACCGTGCCGAGCAGCTCGCGTCCGTCGACGCCGAGCCGCTCGACGAGAGCGTGCTGCCGAGGTTGTCGGAGCTGTCGCAGGCGCAGGTCGACTCGCTCGGGGCGGTCCGGGCGTCCTTGCAGGCTGACGCGAAGGCGTACGCGGTGCAGATCGCTGAGCTGTCCGCGCTGGGCTGGCGGGCCGACCGCGCCGGTGGTGGGGCGCGTCGGTCGTTGCCGCTGGAGCTGGCCGGGTCGTGGCAGATCAGCCAGTGGACCGCGGAGCGGTGGTTGAGCGAGGCGGAGTGGTTCACCGCTGCGGTGCCGCTGACGCTCGCGATGCTGGGTGAGGGCCGGCTGCTCAAGCACCAGGCTGCCGCGGTCCGGCAGGAGCTGGAGACCTGCACCGCCGAGATCGCCGGGGCGGTGGAGGCCGAGGTGCTGCCCGCCGGTGCCGAGCTGTGCCCGAGCGACCTGCGCCGTGAGCTCGAGCGGGTCCGGCTCCGCCTGGAACGCGAGCGGCTCACCGCCGAGCAGGCCGAGGCCGCCGAGGCCGAGAAGGTCGGCCGGCGGCGGACCTGGACCCGGCCGACCGAGGACGCCCTGATGCTCGCCGGCGCCGTCCTGACCCCCGAGCAGGGTGTGGCCTGGAAGCAGGGGATGGACGCCCTGGAGCGACGGGAGCGGCTGGCGGACAAGGCCGCCGGGATCGACCGGACCGCCGAGCAGCGCCGGGCGGACCTGTTCGCCAGCCTGCCCGCGATCGTCCTGGCCGGCATGGCCGTCGACGACCGCTGGCGCAGGCAGGCCGGGATGGACCCCGAGCGGGCGCGGCTGTCCGATGCGGCCTCGGTGCTGTGCGGGACCGCGGGTCCGGTCCCGCCGCCGTGGGCGCTCACCCCGCAGCAGATCGCCGCGCAGGTCGTCCTCCACGTCCACGTGCCGGTCTCGACGGTCCTGGACCTCAGCCACGAGCCGGGCACGCTGGACCGGTACGGCCCGCTCAGCGCCGAGCACATCCGGCTCGTCCGTCCGATGAGCTTTCGCAAGGTCCTCGCCGATGCCCGCAGCGGCCGGCCGATCGCCCTGGACGACCACACCACCCCGGCCGCAGGCACCGAGCGCGAACGGCGCGAGCAGATTCGCGCGATGCTGAGGCCGGAGGTGGTCGTCGACGCCGACGAGCCGCAGCACGATCCGTCCGCGCGGCTCGCCCGGCTGGTCGACCTGCGTGACCAGCGCTGCGCCGGACCCGGCTGCACCAGCGGCAGCCGCTGCGAGCGCGACCACCTGGACCCCTACGCCCGCGGCGGCACGACCAGCGCCGGGAACCTCGGCCTGCTCACCCCGCGCTGCCACCACGCCAAGCACGACGGCTGGCGCCTGCAACGCCTGCCCGACGGCAGCAGCGTCTGGCACAGCCCCCTCCGGCAGACCTACCGCCGGCCCGGACCCTGGCCCGCCCCACCCACGGTCGACCTCTACGCCCAGCCACCACCCCGACCCCCGAAGGTCACTCCGGCCGGGTCGACGACCGCGGACGACGACCCCGACCTCCCCCTCAGCGACCGGGGCCGACAACCGGACCCGCCGAAACCGCCTGCCCCCACACCGACCTGGGACTGGGACGACGACCCGCCGTTCTGATCCGTCCCTCCTGCTCCTGCCGGCGCGCCGACCACGCCCAGCGCATGACCGATCCGCCCGCAGCAGGTCAACCCCGGCCGAGGAACTCCAACGCCCGCTCGAGGACCAGCGCAGCGGTGTCCGGCCGGTGGTCCGGCAGGCTGCGGTCGGTGAACAGGTGCGTGTCGCCGGGGTAGAGGAACACCTCCGCCTGGGGCACCTCAGCGGTGAGCTGACGAGCGACGTCGGCGTCGCCCCACGCGTCGTCCTCAGCGGTGTGCACCTGCAGCGGCAGCCCGGCCGGCCAGTCGCCCTCGAGGTCGGACGGCAGCAGCGCGGCGTGCAGCATCAGCGCCCCGCGCGCACCGGGGCGCGACTGCACGAGCTGCTGCGCCGGCATCACCCCGAAGGACATGCCTGCGTAGAACACCTCCGCCGGCAGGTCGGCGGCCGCCGCGATCCCGTGCGCGGTGACGGCGTCGAAGCCGCGGTCCCGCAGGTAGGTCATGCCGTCCTCGAGCAGGGGGAAGGTCTGCCCGTCGTACATGTCGGGCGTGTGCACGACGTGGCCGGCGGCCCGCAGCTCGTCGGCGAAGGCACGCACCCCGTCGGTCAGTCCCTGGGCGTGGTGGAACAGCACGATCTCGGCCATGCCGCGCACCCTAGAGCCAGTAGTCGCCGCCGATGCCCTCGACGAGCCGGTCGAGCGCGCCCGGTGGCCACGACGCCGGCTGCGGGACGTCCTGCCGCGCCTTGCGCCGTCGCGTCGCCAGGTCCTGCGGGAAGAGCGCTGCGCTGGCCTGCCGCGCCGTCTCGGCGACGAACGGCGACAACCGGTTGAGGTCCATCCGCGAGGCCTCGCCGGTCAGCGAGACGGCGGCCACCGCGCGGGCGCTGCCCCTCAACGGCGCGGCCACGCAGGCGACACCGGGCGAGGACTCCTCCCGGTCGTACGCCAAGCCGCCGCGCGCGCGCACCTTCGCCAGCTCCTGCTCCAGCGCCTCCATCGTCGGCAGCGTCCGGGGGGTCCGGCTGACGAGCTTGCCGCGGAAGATCGCGTCCACCTGCCGCGGGTCGGTCCAGGCCAGGATCGCCTTCCCCGACGCGGTGGCGTGCGCGGGAGTACGACCTCCCACCCGGGTGGGAAGCGCCATCCCGCTGCGGGCGGAGAGCTTGTCGAGGCAGACGACATCGAGCCGGTCGAGCACGGACAGGTGCACCGTGACACCGGTCCGCACGTGCAGGTCGTGCAGCAGCGGAGCGGTCGCCTCGCGCAGCGAGTTGTGCGCCACCGCGAGCCCGCCGAGCTCGAGCGCGCGCATGCCGAGGCCGTAGTCGCCACCGCGGTGGTCGAGCCAGCGCAGCCGCACCAGCGAGTCCAGGATCCGGTGCACCGTCGACCGCGGCAGGCCGCTCCGCTCGACGATGTCCTGCAGCGTCAGGCGCGCGCTCGCCCCGTCGAACGCGTCGAGGACGAGCGTCATCCGCTCGATCATCGAGACGGGCGGGGAAGGGCTGCTCACCGGGCCTCCGGCGCTTGACGACTGGAACGTGTTCTACCACTATCGCCCCTGTGGACAAGGTGCCGAAGGACCTGACGGACAACGACGTCGTGGTCGTCGGCTCGGGCGCGGGTGGGCTGGTCGCCGCCCTGACCGCCGCGGTCCGCGGCCTGCGGGTGACGCTGGTCGAGAAGGCTCCGTACTTCGGCGGTACGACGGCTCTCTCCGGCGCCGGGCTCTGGGCTCCGGCCAACCTCCACGTGCTCGCCGCCGGACAGCCGGACAGCCTCGACCTGGCCCGCGAGTACCTCAAGCACACCGTGGGCGACCGGACGCCCACGTCGATGCAGGACGCCTTCCTGGAGGCCGCGGCCGAGGTCATCGCGTGGCTCGAGGAGCAGGGAGTGCGCTTCTCCTACATGACGGGCTACCCCGACTACCACCCCGGCCTGCCGGGTGGTCTGCTCACCGGTCGTGCGATCACGCCGAAGGCGATGCGCGGCCCGGACTTCGCCGCCGGCGGGCACCCCGTGCACCCGCCGCTGCCGATGGGCGCCGGCGGCCCGCCGATCCCCGAGGTCGGTCCCGAGGGGCCGGTGTGGGGTGGGCAGTCGCTCATCGCGATGCTGCTCACCGCGTGCGAGGACGCCGGCGTGACGCTGCTCGCCGACACCGCGTTCACCGACCTCGTCGTCGAGGACGGGCGGGTCGCCGGGATCCGCGCCGGCGAGCTGACGATCCCGGCGCGTGCAGGCGTCGTGCTGGCCGCCGGCGGCTTCGAGCACAACGCCGAGATGCGCGAGAAGGCCGGGCAGGGCGTGGTCGCGCGCAGCGACTGGTCGCTCGGCGTCGTCGAGAACACCGGCGACGCGATCCGCGCCGGGATCGCTCTCGGCGCCGCCACCGACCTGCTCGAGGACTGCTGGTGGGCACCGGGTTTCGTGAAGCCCGACGGCACGCCGTCCTTCATCCTCTGGGAGCGGGTCGCCCCGGGCGGGATCGTCGTCGACCGCGACGGCCACCGCTGGATCAACGAGGGCACCGACTACAACACCTTCGGCCACGTCATGCTCGCCGCGCACGCCGAGGGCCGCCCGGTCATCCCGTCGTGGTTCGTCATGGACCAGCACTTCCTCGACACCGCGGGCTTCGCCGGGCTGCGCCCCGGTGCCGACCCGACGCCGTGGGTCGAGGCGGGTGCGCTCGTCCGCGCCGACACGGTCGAGGAGCTGGCCGAGCAGCTCGGGGCACCCGATCTCGTCGCGACGGTCGAGCGCTGGAACGCCGCCGCAGCAGCCGGTGTCGACGACGAGCTCGGCCGCGGAGCGCCGGACAGCCACGAGCGCCAGCTGCTCGCGGTCTTCCAGCGCTACCCCGGCATCGCCGGTCCGCACGAGCACCCGAACCCCTCCCTCGCCCCGATCTCGTCGGGTCCGTTCTACGCCGGGCAGCTCGTGCTGTCCGACCTCGGCACCAAGGGCGGTCTGGTCTGCGACGAGGTGGGTCGCGTGCTGCGCGAGGACCGCACCCCCGTCCCGGGCCTGTTCGCCTGCGGCAACACGATGGCGTCGATGATGGGGCACAGCTATCCCGGACCGGGCGCGTGCATCACGCCCGCCATGGCGTTCGGCCACCTCGCCGTGACCGCCATCGCCGACGAGCTGGCTGGAGCCCCTCGCTGACGGCCGACCTCGCCGGTCGCGTCGTCCTCGTCACCGGCGGCACCCGCGGCCTCGGTCGCGGCATCGCCGACGCCTACCGCGCGGCGGGTGCCGCGGTGGTGACGTGCGGTCGGACCGCTCCCGCCGAGCACGTCGCCGACTTCGTCGCCTGCGACGTACGGGACGCGGCGTCCGTCGCCGAGCTCGTCCGCGAGGTCGTCGTCCGGCACGGCCGGCTCGACGTCGTCGTGAACAACGCCGGCGGCAGCCCGTCCGCGGACGCCGCCACCGTCAGCCCGCGCTTCGTCGAGAAGGTCGTCGGCCTCAACCTGCTCGCGCCGTTCTACGTCGCCCAGGTGGCGAACTCCCTGATGCAGGACCAGCCGGACGGCGGCGTGATCCTCAACATCGGCAGCGTCGCCGCGCTCCGGCCCGCCCCGGGCACCTCGGCGTACGCCGCTGCCAAGGCGGGGCTCGCGGTCCTGACGCGCGGGCTCGCGCTCGAGTGGGCGCCCAAGGTGCGGGTGAACACCGTGTCCCCCGGCCTGGTGCGGACCGAGAGCGCGACCTACGGCGACGACCCCTCCCACGTCGAGCGCACCATCCCGATGGGACGGCTCGCCGAGCCGAGCGACATCGCCGCGGCGTGCCTGTTCCTGTCCCGTCCGGAGGCGGCGTTCATCTCGGGTGCCGACCTCGTCGTCGACGGCGGCGGCGAGATCCCCGCCTTCCACACAGCCCTCAACCCTGGAGCCCCCGTTGCCTGAGGCCTACCTCGTCGAGGCCGTCCGCTCGCCCGTCTGCCGCAGGGGCACGGCGCTGGCCGAGGTGCATCCCGCCGACCTCGGCGCGCACGTCCTCAACGCCCTCGTCGACCGCTCCGGCATCGACCCCTCGGCCGTCGACGACGTCGTCTTCGGCTGCGTCGACACGATCGGCCCGCAGGCAGGCGACATCGCCCGGACCGCCTGGCTGGCAGCAGGTCTGCCCGAGGAGGTCCCCGGCACCACGGTCGACCGCCAGTGCGGCTCGTCCCAGCAGGCCGTCCACTTCGCCGCGCAGGCCGTGATGAGCGGCACCGCCGACCTGGTGGTCGCGGGCGGCGTGCAGAGCATGAGCCTCATCCCGATCAGCTCGGCCATGACGGCCGGCGAGCAGTACGGCTTCTCCGACCCGTTCACCGGCTCGAAGGGCTGGGTCGCGCGCTACGGGCCGGGCCTGCTGTCGCAGTTCAGCTCGGCCGACGAGATCGCCCGGCGCTGGGACATCTCGCGCGAGGACATGGAGCAGTACGCGTACGAGAGCCACCAGCGCGCGGGCCGCGCCATCGACGAGGGCCGCTTCACGAGGGAGATCGCGGCGTACGGCGACGTCACCGAGGACATCGGCCCGCGGCGCGACACGACGCTGGAGAAGATGGCCGGGCTGGCGACGCTCCAGGACGGCGGGCGGGTCACCGCCGCGGTCGCCTCGCAGCTCACCGACGGCGCCGCCGCGCTGCTGGTCGCCTCGGCGGAGGCGGTGCGGGTGCACGGGCTGACCCCGCGCGCCCGCATCCACCACCTGTCGGTCCGCGGCGACGACCCGGTGCTGATGCTCACCGCGCCGATCCCGGCCACCGCGCACGCGCTGAAGAAGACCGGGATGTCGCTGGACGACATCGACCTGGTCGAGATCAACGAGGCGTTCGCCTCCGTCGTGCTCGCCTGGCAGCGCGAGACCGGTGCGGACCTCGCGAAGGTCAACGTCAACGGCGGCGGGATCGCGCTCGGGCACCCGCTCGGCGCGACCGGCGCGCGGCTGATGACGACGCTGCTGCACGAGCTCGAGCGCACCGGCGGCCGCTTCGGGCTGCAGACGATGTGCGAGGGCGGCGGCCAGGCCAACGTCACGATCATCGAGCGCCTCGGTTGAGCCTCCGGACGGTCGTCTGGGGGACCGGGAACCTCGGTCGCGCGGCCGTCCGCGCCGTCCAGGCGCACCCCGGGCTGGAACTCGCTGCCGTGCTCACGTCGACACCGGCCAAGGTCGGCCGGGACGCCGGTGACATCTCCGACGTCGAGCCCCTCGGCGTCGTGCTCACCGACGACGTCGAGGGGGTGCTCGGGGCCCGACCGGACGCCGTCGTCTACGCCGCCTCCGGAGACCTGCGCCCCGACGACGCGGCCGCCGACATCCGGAGAGCGCTGGCCGCCGGCGCTGTCGTCGTGACACCGTCGCTCTACGCGATGTACGACCCGCGGTCGGCGCCCGCAGAGCTGCGCGACCCGCTCGAGAAGGCCTGCGCAGAAGGTGGTTCCGCGCTGCTGGTCTCGGGGATCGACCCAGGCTGGGCCAACGACGTCCTGCCGGTGCTGCTCTCCGGGCTCTCCGGGACGCTCGACCAGGTGCGCTGCCAGGAGCTCTTCGACTACTCCACCTACGACCAGCCCGACGCGGTGCGGGGGTCGGTCGGCATGGGCGGCCCGATGGACCAGGTGCCGCTGATGGTGCTGCCCGGCGTGCCGGCGATGATCTGGGGCGGACAGGTGCGGCTCGTGGCGCGTGCGCTCGGGATAGAGCTGGACGAGGTCGTCGAGCGGGTCGAGCGCCGGCCGCTCGAGCGCGACGTGGACAACGCCATGGGTCGCTTCGACAAGGGCAGCCAGGGCGGTCTCCGCTTCGAGGTCGCAGGTGTCGCCGGCGGACGGGACGTCGTCGTGGTCGAGCACGTCACGCGCATCGCTCCCGACGTCGCGCCGGACTGGCCGAGCCCTGCGGACGGTGGCGCCGGCGCCCACCGGGTCGTGCTCGAGGGCCGCCCGCGGATCGAGGTCACGATCGAGGCGGAGGACGAGGGCGGCAACCGTGCGGCGGGGGGCAACGCCACAGCCGTGAACCGGCTGGTCGCGGCGATCCCGTGGCTGCGCGAGGCCGCCCCCGGCGTCTACGACGCGCTGCAGGTGCCGCTGTCGCCGGCCGTCGGCCGGCTCGGAAGGGGATGACCGTGCGGATCGACGTGCCCGAGGGCAAGCACCCGGTGATGTTCGCCTGGGGCGACGCTGTGCCCGGGATCGGCCCTGCCGCAGCGGCTTTCGCCCAGTCCGTCTACAGCGATCACACGCTCGGCCTGCGCGAGTTCGAGGCCGCGCGGCTGCGCATCGCCCAGCTGAACGGGTGCCTGTTCTGCCTGGACTGGCGCACCGAGAAGGACGGTGTCACGGTCGAGGACGGCTTCCTCGAGGCCGTCGAGCAGTGGCGCACCACCGACGCCTTCGACGAGCGCACCAGGATGGCGGCGGAGTACGCCGAGCGCTACGCGACCGACCACCTCGGCCTGGACGGCGACGAGGACTTCTGGTCGCGCTTCTCCGCCTGCTTCAGCCAGCGCGAGCAGCTCGAGCTGACGATGTGCCTCGGCTCCTGGCTGGCCTTCGGCCGGCTCAACCACGTCTTCGGCCTGGACGCCGCCTGCACCCTGCCCGTCAGTCGGTGAACACCGCTGCGCGGTCCTGCCTGCGCGCGGTGATCGCCTCCTCGAAGTTCTTGGTGAGCAGCCGGACGTAGAGCTGCGCCAGGCCCTCGTGCTCCATGTGCGCGGCGAAGCCGGTCTCCTGCCCGGAGCGCAGCGTCTGCTTCGTGAGCTGCACCCCGACGTGGCTGAAGGCCGCGATGCGGTCGGCCAACCCGTAGCACTCCGCCAGCAGCTCTTCGCCGTCGACCACTCTCGACACCAGGCCGTACGACGACGCCTCCTCGGCCGAGACGTCCCGGCCGGTGAGCAGCACCTCGGCGGCCCGCGAGCTGCCGATCGCCCGCGGCAGCAGCCAGGACAGGCCCAGCTCCGAGGCGGTCAGCCCGTTGTTGATGCCGGCGGCGCGGAAGTAGGCGGCGGTGGACGCGAGCCGGATGTCGGCGGCGAGCGCCAGGCAGAACCCGCCTCCGATCGCCGGCCCGTTCACGGCAGCGATGACCGGCTGCGGCATCCCTCGTACGGTCGTGACGACGTCCTCGAGCAGCTGCATCGAGCGGCGGGCGATCGAGGGAAGCGCGAGACCGTCGATGTTCGGCGGGAACCCCGCGTCGACCAGGTCGGCGCCCGCGCAGAACGCCCGTCCCGCGCCGGTGAGGACGACGACGCGGACGTCATTGGTGCGCCCGACCTCCTCGAGCGCCTCGCGCAGCGGCACCATGACGTCGAACGCCATCGCGTTCATCCGCTCCGGGCGGTCGAGGGTGACCAGCGCGACCGACGCGCGCGGCCGCTCGACCCTGACGAAGGTCACTTCTTGGCGGCCGCGTCGCGCATGGAGCGCGCGTCCTGCCCGGCGAGCGAGTCGCTGCCGACCTCGGCGTTGTGCGCGTGCGCGAGGTGGTGCAGGCCGAAGACGGAGTCCATCCCGTCCCGCATGCCCATCAGGTCCTCGCACTGGTTGACGGCCTTCTTGGTGAGCATCAGGCCGAACGCCGGCATCTCGGCGATCTTCTCGGCCACGGCGAAGGTCTCAGCCTCGAGCTGCTCGCGCGGCACGACCCGGTTGACCATGCCGAGCTCGCGAGCCCGCTCGGCGCCGACCCGCTCCCCGAGGAAGAGGAACTCCTTCGCGAACCGCGGCGGCATCTGCCACGGGTGGGCGAAGTACTCGACGCCGGGGATCCCCATGCGCACCACCGGGTCGGCGAAGAACGCGTCGTCGGAGGCGATGACGAGGTCGCAGGACCACGCGAGCATCAGGCCGCCTGCGATGCAGGCGCCCTGCACCATCGCGATGGTCGGCTTCGGGATCTCCCGCCAGCGCCGGCACATCCCGACGTAGACCTCGGCCTCGCGCGCCATCCGGCTCGCCCCGCCGCTCTTGTTGGTGTGGTCCCAGTGCAGGACCGCGCGACGGTCGAAGCTCTGGTCGACGTCGCGGCCGGGGGTGCCGATGTCGTGGCCGGCCGAGAAGTGCTTGCCCTCGCCGGCGAGCACGATGACCTTCACGTCGTCGTCCGAGACCGCCTTGTAGTAGGCGTCGTCCAGCGCGTAGGTCATCCTGCTGTTCTGCGCGTTGCGGTAGTCCGGCCGGTCCATCGTGACGACCGCGACAGGGCCACGGACCTCGTACCGGACGGGGGCGTCCTCGCTCATGTCGCACTCCTCGGGTTCAGGTCGAGCAGGGTGGCGAGCTCGCTGCGCAGCTGCGCGGGGGAGCCCCAGTCGGCGGCGAGCGCCCAGGTGCGCTTGCCGAACAGGTGCAGGTCGTACTCCGTCGTGTAGCCGATCGCACCGTGCGCCTGCAGGCAGACGCGGCTGACCCGGTAGGCCGACTCGGACGCGAGCAGCTTGGCCATGGCCACGTGCAGGGCGGCGTCCGGATCGCCGTCGGCCAGCGACTGCGCGGCGCGGAGCACGGCCGGCCAGGCGAACTCGGTGTCGACCACTGCGTCCGCCAGCGGGTGCTTGAGCGCCTGGAAGGTGCCCACGGCGACGCCGAACTGCTTGCGGTCCTTCACGTAGGCGACGGTCAGGTCGACCTGGCGCCGGGCCAGGCCGAGCAGGAAGGCAGCGGTGCCGAGCCGGGCGGGCAGCAGGTCGGCGTCGACCTGCAGCGGACTCCCCTCGCCGACGACCGTGGCGAGGGCGCGCGACGCGTCCACGGTCGCGACCGGCTCGAGCTTGGCGTCGTCGCGGACCAGCAGGCGCACGCCGCCGTCGACCTGCAGCACGGCGTCGGCGGCAGCGGCGTACGGCACCGCGTCCGAACCGGTCTGCACGGCCACGCGGATGCGTCCGGCGAGCACGTCCGGGAGCAGCTCGTGCGCGGCGAGCGTGGGCGCGACCACCGTGACCGTCTCGACGAGCGGGCCGGGCACTCCGGCGTAGCCGGCCTCCTCGAGCGCGGCGACCGCGACGAGCGGGCCCAGGTCCAGGCCGCCGGCCGCCTCGGGCACCAGCAGTCCGAGCAGGCCGAGCTCCCCGAGGGCGCCCCACAGGCGGTCGACCTGGGCGGCGTCGCCGCCGGGCCACGCCGCTCGTACGGTCGCGGGCGTGCAGGCGCCGGCGAGCACGTCGCGCACCCCGTCGCGCAGCTCGCGCGCCTCGTCGCTCAGGCCGAAGAACACGGGCGCTACTTCCTGGGCAGGCCGAGCAGGCGCTCGGCCACGATGTTGCGCTGCACCTCGTTGGTGCCGGCGTAGATCGGTCCGGACAGCGAGAACTGGAAGCCCTTGCTCCACGGGCCCTCTCGCTCTGCCTCCGGGCCGAGCAGGTCCTGCGCGGTCTCGTGCAGGCGGATGTCGAGCTCGCTCCAGAACAGCTTGTTCAGGCTCGACTCGCCCATCCGGGTGCGGCCGGCCTGCTCGTCGCTGACCTGGCGCAGGGTGAACAGCCGGTACGCCTCGGCGTCCACGTAGGCCTGGACGACCCGGTCGCAGAGCGAGCCGTCGAGGCGCCCGGGATGGGCGCGGGCGAGGTCGAGGAGCCGGTCGGCCGCGGCGGTGTAGCGACCGGGGGAGCGCAGGGTCAGCCCGCGCTCGGAGCCGGTCGTCGCCATCGCGACGCTCCACCCCTTCCCGACCCCGCCGAGCACCGCGTCGTCCGGCACGAGCACGTCGTCGAAGAACACCTCGGCGAAGCCCTCGTCACCGTCCAGCCGGCTGAAGCCGCGGACCGTCACGCCCTCGGCGTCGAGCGGCACGAGGAAGTAGGTGAGGCCGTGGTGGCGCTGCGACTGGGGGTCGCTGCGGAACAGACCGAACAGGTGCGTGCAGAACGCGCCGCGGGTGGTCCAGGTCTTCTGCCCGTCGAGCCGCCAGCCGCCGGCTGCCTCGTCGCGGGTGGCCCGGCTGGTCAGCGACGCGAGGTCGCTGCCGGCGCCCGGCTCCGACCATCCCTGGCACCAGAGGTCCTGCGCCGCAGCCATTCTCGGCAGCAGCGTGTCCTGCTGCTCCTGCGTGCCGAAGGCGAAGAGCGTGGGCGCGAGCAGGAAGATGCCGTTCTGGGTGACCCGCTGGGGACCGCCGGCCCGGTAGTACTCCTCCTCGAAGGCCAGCCACTGCCACACGGAGGCTGCGCGACCGCCGTACTCCTCCGGCCAGGACACGACCGCCCAGCGGTCCTCGAAGAGCCTGCGCTCCCATTCGAGGTGCAGCGCGAAGCCCTCGCGGGTGTCGCCCGACGGCAGGCCGCGGGGCACGTTCTCGGCCAGCCAGGAACGCGCGGCCGCGCGGAACTCCGCCTCCTCGGCGGTCTCGCGCAGGTCCATGTCGCGTCCCCTGTCGGTGGTACGTTCAACTGGAACACGTTCTACCAGAGAAGGTGGCATGCGGACCATCCCCGACGTGCTCCGCGAGGCAGCCCGGCAGTGGCCCGAGCGCGAGGCGCTGGTGACGGCCGACGGGCGCCCGACCTTCGCCCGGCTGCACGACGCGGCTATCGACGTGACCCGCTCGCTGCTGGCCGCCGGGATCGAGCCCGGGGACCGGGTGGCGGTCTGGGCGCCGAACGGCGAGCGCTGGGTGGTCAGCGCGCTGGGAGCGCTCGGCGCCGGCGCGATCCTCGTACCGGTCAACACGCGCTTCAAGGCCGAGGAGGCGCACCACGTCCTGGCCACGACGCGCGCGCGGCTGCTCGTGGTGGCCGACGGCTTCGTCTCGGGCGTCGTCGGCGGGTCGCCGGCGGAGCTGCTGGCCGCCGTCGGTGAGCTGCCCGCGCTGGTGACCGTCGTCGACGACGCGGCGTGGCCGCAGTTCCTGGCGGCGGGAGAGGCGGTCCCGGCGCGGGACGCCGACGCTGCCTGGTCCGCGGTGCGGCCCGAGGACCCGTGCGACCTGGTCTTCACGTCCGGCACGACCGGTCGCCCGAAGGGCGTCGTCGCCACCCACGGCGCCTCGACCCGGCTCTTCGCGTCGTGGGCCGACACCGCCGGGCTCGGTCCCGACGACCGGATGCTGATCGTCGCGCCGTTCTTCCACACCTTCGGCTACAAGGCCGGGATCCTGGCCTGCCTGCTCCGCGGCGCCACCGCCGTGCCGATGCCCGTCTTCGACGTGGACGCGGCCCTGCAGCTGATCTCCTCGGAGCAGATCAGCGTCGTGCCGGGTCCGCCGACCCTCTACAGCAGCCTGCTCGAGCACCCGGACCTCGCGACCGCGGACCTGTCGTCGCTCCGGATCGCGGTCACCGGGGCGTCCGTGGTGCCGACGGAGCTGATCCGGCGGATGCGCGACGAGCTCGGCTTCGCCGCGGTGCTCACCGCCTACGGCCTGACCGAGTGCACGGGCTACGCCACCGGCTGCCGGCTCGGCGATCCCGACGAGGTGGTGTCGCTGACCAGCGGCCGCGCCGTGGACGACGTCGAGGTGGCGGTCGTCACGCCGTCGGGGGAGCCCGTTGCTGCGGGCGAGCCGGGCGAGGTCGTCGTCCGCGGCTACAACGTGATGCCCGGCTACTGGGAGGACCCGGAGGGAACCGCCGCCGCGATCGACGCCGACGGCTGGCTGCACACCGGCGACATCGGGGTGCTCGACGAGGCGGGGAACCTGCGGATCACCGACCGGCTCAAGGACATGTTCATCGTGGGCGGCTTCAACGCCTATCCCGCCGAGATCGAGCAGGTCCTCGTCCGGCACGCGGGGGTCTCCGAGGCGGCCGTGATCGGCGTCCCTGACGAGCGGATGGGCGAGGTCGGTCGGGCGTACGTCGTGCCTCGGGCCGGCGCCGACCCGTCCGGGGACGAGCTCGTCGCGTGGTGCCGCGACCGGCTGGCCGGCTACAAGGTGCCGCGGTCCGTGGTGGTCGTCGACGCCCTGCCCCGCAACGCGACCGGCAAGGTCGACAAGAAGCAGCTGCGCTAGGACTTCTCGGCCGCCGCGGCGAGCCGCCGGGCGAAGTCCTGCACCATCAGGCGGAAGGCCGGCGCGAGGACACCTGCCAGGACCGGCACCGGGCTGGACAGCCGCCCCCTCCAGAGGATCGTCGTACCGCCCCTCTGGTCCTCCGCCAGCTCGACGTCCGCGCGGTAGCCGTGCCAGCGCACCGCCGTGAGCAGGACGTACGAGAACGCGTCCCCGGGCCGGTGCTCCACCACCTGCTCGCGCACGGTCAGCGGACCGAGGCCGAGCCGTCGCACGGCCCCTCGACCGCCGCGGGTGCCCGGCTCCCACCGCGCCTGCGGCACCAACGGGCCGGCCCACTCCTGCCACGCCGGGGCGTCGGCGAGCAGCGCGAAGACGGTCGACGGCGCCGCCGCAGACCGGGCCCGGACGACGAACGACGCAGAGCTCACGGTGTCGATCATCCCAGGGAGCGCCTGGCACCCGACACGCCGGCGTGTCCCCTGCCAGTCGCTCGTTCGGTTGATCGTTCCGGCTGTCGGCCGCACACTCAGGCCATGACCAGCCCGTACGCACGACCGCTGAGCGAGCTCGACGCTGTGCACGTCGCGCCGCAGGACCAGGTCGAGGCGCAGGACGTCGACGTCCCGCGCGACATGGTCGAGCCCGAGGACCTGGACCGGGCGCGGCTGCTGTCCATCGAGCACGGCGGGAGGCTGCGCGTCCGGTAGGGCACGCTGAACGGCATGACCTCAGCCCCCCGACCCCGCGTCGGCCTGGTCCTGGGCGCCGGCGGCGTCCTCGGTGGCGCGTGGCTGGCCGGCGCGCTCGCCGCGCTCGTCGAGGCGACGCACTGGGACCCCAAGGAGGCCGACGTCGTCGTCGGCACCAGCGCCGGCTCGATGATCGGCGCGCTGCTGGCCGGGAACGTCCCACCGTGGTTCATGGTGGCCCACTCCGCGGGCGACAGCTTGCCGGGCCTGCTCGACGCGAACGGGAACCCCACCGACGAGGCGGACCGCTCCGCCGGCGGCGTG
>SCTD01000712.1 GCA_004299215.1 Frankiales bacterium
AGCGGCCGCCCAGCGCGCGGGAGATCGCCTCGGAGGCGGCCGCTTCGACCTGCGGGTTCCCGTGGCCGGCCTGCCGTACGGCCTGCAGGTCTCCGGGGTCCGCGTCACGCCTTCCGGCGTCGAGGTGGACGCCGCCGCCGGCGCGACGGTGCTCTCACCGAGCAGGACTTCGGCCGCTCCAGGCGAATAGCAGGGGGACGTCCCTCCGCGACCCCGGGAGTCCCGATGCACGTCCCCACCCGTCTTCGGGCCGCCGCGCTGCTGGCCGTCACGGCGCTCGTCGCCGGCGGTGCCGTCGCGACCGCCGCCCCCGCGCCCAAGGCCTTCGACTACACGAAGGTCGCCGGCCTCTCGAAGCCCACCGCCACGGTCGAGCGGACCGAGCTCACGGTGCCGGCGCACGACGGCAAGGAGCTCTACCTCGAGATCACCAAGCCCGTCGGCAAGGGCCGGTTCCCCGTGATCCTCGAGGCGAGCCCGTACCACGGGCCGATGGGCGACCGGGACGGCACGCGGATCCTGCCCGACCCCAAGGACGAGGACGGCAACGCCCTCGGCCTGACCGGCTTCTTCGCCCCGCGCGGCTACGCGGTCGTGATGATGGACCTGCGCGGCACCGGCCGCTCGCAGGGCTGCCTGGACCACCTCGGACCGAACGACGCCAAGGACCTCAAGACCGTCGTCGAGTGGGCGGCGTCGCAGCCGTGGAGCAACGGCAAGGTCGGCATGACCGGCCACTCCTACGTCGGCTCCACCCCGATGGTCGCGGCCGCCCAGAACCCGCGCGGGCTGGCCACCATCGTGCCGAGCGCCGGACTCGCCTCGATGTACGACCACCAGTTCCAGGGCGGCGTGCCCTTCAACCTGCAGTACTCCGGGCCGCAGTGGGCGTACGAGCTCATCGCCCTCAACCGCTCGCTCCCGCCCGGCATCAACACCGTGCTGGCCGGCACCACGGGCGACAACTTCGGCAACGACCCGCAGGAGATCGGCTGCGGGCTGCCCAACTCCGCGCTGCTCGCCGGCAGCGGCCAGGTCACCGGGCAGTACGAGGGCTGGCACGCCGCGCGCGACCACGCCGCGGGCGCGACCGCGGCGAAGATCCCGGCCTTCCTCGTGCACGGCGTCAACGACAACGCCGCGCGGATCACGGCGGCCGACTGGTTCATGGACCGCGGCGGTCGCGCGGGGGACAAGGCCTGGATCGGCCAGTGGGACCACGGCTCCAACTTCGCGCCGACCCGCCGCGGGATCCAGTGGCCGTACGCCCTGCTCGGCTGGTTCGACAAGCACCTCAAGGGCAAGAAGGTCGACACCGGCCCGGCCACGGAGGTGTTCCTCAACGACGCGCCGACGCTGGCCGAGGCGAAGACCGACGCCGGCGAGCGCGAGGTGCTCGTCGCGAAGGGCTTCCCCGTGGCTCGACCGTCGCTGCGGATGCAGCCGTCCGCGGACGGCACGCTCGGGACCGCTGCCCCCGCTCC
>SCTD01000381.1 GCA_004299215.1 Frankiales bacterium
CACGATCAAGCTGAAGCGCACGACCCCGGTCAGCATCGCCCCGTGCAACCTGGCCGGCTCGCCCGAGGCGCTGATCTCGCTGGTGTTCACCTACTCCTGAGCGGCGCCTGCCTTCTTCGCAGGCGCCTTCGCCGGGGCCTTCGCCGGGGTCGGCGCGGCGGCCGAGGCGGCTCGCTCGCCGGCGCGGGACACCAGCCCGCGCAGGTCCACGCCTGTCAGGTCGCTGCCGATCTGCAGGCCGTGCGCCACGTTGCTCGCGACGGTCCGGGTCAGGTCGCTCGCGCCGTCCGTGCTGATGACGGTCAGCTTCTCGATGTTCCCGAGCGGCGCTGACGCCTCGCGCACCAGGTCGGGCAGGACCTTCACCAGCAGGTCGAGCACGGCGGCCTCGGTGAAGCCCTGGAACGCCTTCGCCTTCTCATCGAGCGCCTCTGCCTCGGCCTTGCCGCGGGCCAGGGTCGAGGCCGCCTCCGCCTCGCCCTCCTCGCGGACGGCGGCGGCGATCGCCGTGCGCCGGGCACGCTCGGCCTCACCGGAGAGCCGTTGCTTCTCCGCATCGGCCTGCGCGGCCGCGATCTGCGCCTGTCGCTGCGCCTCGGCGTTGAGGATGGCAGCGTTCTTGGCGGCCTCGGCCTCGGTCTCCACCCGGTAGCGCTCGGCGTCGGCCGGCTTGCGGACCGTGGTCTCCAGCTCGCGCTCGGCCAGGGCGGCCTGCCGCTGGGCGACCTTCTCCTGCGCCTCGAGCACCTCCTGGTCCCGTGCCGCGGCGGCGATCGGTCCGGCGGCGTCCGCCTGGGCCTGCGCGGCGTCCGTCTCCGCCTGGATCTCGGCCTGCTTCAGGGCGAACGTGCGGTTGGCGATCGCGATCGCCTCCTCCGCGAGCAGCCGCTCCTGCTCGGACGCCTGGCGCGCACGGGCCTCGGCGATGGCCGCCTCCTTCTCCACTCGCGCGGCCTCGGGTCGACCCAGGTCCACCAGGTAGTTGCCCTCGGGGCTGATCTCCTGGATCTGGAAGGTGTCGAGCTGCAGCCCCTGGCTCGACAGGGAGGACTCCGCCTCCTCGGCGACGGCGCTCGCGAA
Source organism: Frankiales bacterium (assembly GCA_004299215.1). Classification (GTDB taxonomy): domain Bacteria; phylum Actinomycetota; class Actinomycetes; order Mycobacteriales; family SCTD01; genus SCTD01. The sequence continues at coordinate 1,081 of SCTD01000381.1, forward strand.
CGCCGCGCGGTCGCCGATGATCTCCTGCACCGTCAGCCGTCCCACGATCGAGCGCAGCGATCCGGCCAGGCTCTCCTGCGTCGACTGCTCGATCGTGCCGGTGGGCGCGTCGCGGAAGCGCTGCGCGGCGGCGCGGATCGCGTCCTCGGAACCGGCGATCTTCGCGATCGCCACGCCCTGGAGGTCGACCCGGATGCCGTTCTTGGAGACCGCTCCTCGTACGGCGATGTCCAGTCGTCGCGACGACAGGTCGAGCGTGCTGAGCTTCTGCACGAAGGGGATGACGAACACCGACGAGCCCATGATGACCTTCTGGCCGCTCATGTCGGTCGAGATCAGCCCGGTCTCCGGGTTGGTCACCGGCTTGCCCTTGCGGCCCGTGATGATGAACGCCTCGTTGGGCCCGGCGACCTTGATCCGGGTGACCACCGCGAGCAGGGCGAGCACGATGAGCCCGACCGCTGCGCCGACGGCGATGAGGATGGTGGTCATTCGGAGCGCTCCTTGGGGTCGGGCAGCACGGGCGTTGCGGGCGCGACCGCGACTGCGGTCTCGCTGAGGATCTCGACGACGTACACCTGGGTGCCGGCCGGCAGCGGGCTCTCGGCGCGCGCGCTGATCTTGCGGCGCTCCCCGCCGTGCACGAGCGCGACCTCCCCGAAGCCGTCGGCCGGGATCGCCGTGACGACGGAGCCGAAGACGCCGTAGAGGCTGCTCGTCCGGTGCGGCTCGACGGCGGTCCCGATCAGTACCTTCGCCATCCGGTACGAGACGCCGCCGACGACGACGGCGCCCGCCGCGCCCAGGCCGAGCGAGGCACCCGCCGGCAGGTCCGCGGAGGTCAGGGCGAGCGCCGAGCCGTAGCCGAAGGCCGTCAGCGCGGCGCCGGTCGCAGCGGGCACGCCGGTGCCGAGGTCACCGGGGAGCGCCACGTCGAAGACCCCGTCGAGCAGGTCGCCGAAGACCAGGCCGGCCACGAGCACCAGCAGTCCGAGTGACCCGAGGACGATCAGCGCCGTCAGCACGGAGGTCGCCTCGCAGGTCCGGTCACACCGGGACAATGTCATGCTTGCGGCCTGCCCACGTCTGGATCCAGCGGCCGGAACACGGCATCCCGCGACGATTCCGATGATCACGCGCGACACGCCGAGCGAGTCCCCGGTGATCATGAGAATCGCCGGCGGGAGGGAGGCGGTGGCGGCCGCCGGCGGGATCAGCGCGGGAGCGGGAAGCGCGGCTCGGTCCGCTCGGCGACGAGCGCCGGGTCGACCGCGAACGGCGCGCTGTCGAGGTAGGCCTCGAGCCGTGAGCTGATGGTGCCGGCCGTCGGCGTGCGCCCGGCGGCCCGCATCCACGGCAGCGTCACCGTGCCGCCGCCCACCGACACCGTCGAGTAGGTCGGGACGTGGACGTACGCCTCGGCGTTCGCACCCGAGACGAGCACCCCGACACGGTGCCCCTTGGCGAAGGTCCAGTCCGTCGGGAACAGCCGCAGCGTCTCGACCCCGGACGCATCGGCCGTCGCCGCGCCGCGGGTCACCATCGTGGCCGTCCCGTCGGGGGCGACGTCGTAGACGTTGACCGCGACGTTCGTGCGCGGCACCGTCACGCCGAGGTCGACCGCGGCCGACGGCACGCCGGCCATCCGCGCTGCCGTGCGCAGCGGCGGGGAGAACGTCCACGCGCCCGCGCCGGTCTGCTCCGAGCCCAGCGCACCGGACCCGCCGGGACCGGCCGCGCTGTCGTTGCTGCCGACGTTCGTGGCGTCGTCGTCGTACGACCCCGCCTTCAGCGGCGCGGCCAGTGTCCGCACGTCGGCCGGGGGCCAGGCCCTCTCGGCCGTCCAGCGGCCGTCGCTGCCCTGCGCGGCGACGACCGGGTCCGACACCTTGGGCCTGATCCCCTTGAGGTGCTGGTCGTAGAAGCGCATCACCTCGGCGAAGAAGCCCTCGCGGCCCATCGCCGGCTCGTCACCTGCGAGGTCGTTGCCGCGCACGTGGTCCCACCAGCCGATCCACATCCGCTTCGGACCGGCCAGCGCGTTGAAGAAGTCGACCGCGCCGCCACCCACGTTGGTGTTGCTGTCGACGTAGCCGACGGTCATGAAGGTCGGGACCGTGCTGCCCTTGGCCTTGGCGACGAAGTCGCGCGACGTCCAGAAGTCCGAGGTGGGGTCGTCCAGGTAGTGCTCGGCCAGGAAGGGCTGGCAGTCGGCGCTGCGGGAGGCGCTGTTCAGGGCGTACTCCGGGTCGCCGTTCACGGAGAACCCGCCCTCGGCCTGCGTGCCGTACGACACCGCCGGGTAGGCGACCGACTGCAGGAAGCGGACCCGGTCGTTGTACGAGCCGCGGTAGCGGTCCGGGACGACCTGCTGGGCGACGACCGCGGCCAGGCCCTTCGGGCGGAGCGCCGCCCCGACCATGCCGGTGTTGGCGTCGTAGCTCTTGCCGTACATCCCGACCTTGCCGGTCGACCACGGCTGCGACGCGGCCCACTCGACCGCCGTGACGACGTCGGCCTGCTCACCGGGGCCGAGGATGTCCAGGCAGCCGGACGACCCGCCGCTGCCGCGCAGGCTGACCATCACGACCGAGTAGCCGCGGGCGAAGACGTTCGCGCCCTCGAAGAAGTCGTGGAAGCGGTTCGACGGGCCGGGCTCCTCGGTCGGCGACGCCATCCCGAGGTAGGGGCTCACCACGAGGATCACCGGGGTCTTGCCCTTGACGCCCTCGGGCCGCATCACGTCGACGTGCAGCCGCTCGCCGTCGGGGGTGTCGATGAAGGTCTCGGTCCAGGTGGAGCCGTTCGGCGCGGGCGCAGCGGAGCCGGCGGGCGCGAGCAGCCCGACGACCATGAGCAGCGCGGCGAGCAGGGCGGGGCGGGAGACGCGGGTCACCCTGTCGGATTCGCCGCGTGGCGTTCGGATCCTGCTGCCGGGGAGTGACGGCGGTCCGCACGGG
>SCTD01000034.1 GCA_004299215.1 Frankiales bacterium
CCACCGGCACGAGCGTGTCGTTGCGGCCGTGGATGACGAAGAAGGGCGGTGCGTCCGCGCGCACGTGGGACAGCGGTGACGCCTCGCGGAACCGCTCGCGGTCGCGGGTCTTGAAGACGACCTTCTCGAGCAGCCGCTTGGACCGGAGCTCCGCCGCGCGGGTGCCGGTCTCCCCCGCGAGGTCGTAGACGCCGTAGTAGGGCACGCAGCCCTGCACCGTCGTGTCCACGTGCTCGAAGCCCGGCTGGTACGCGGGGTCGTTCGGGGTGAGGGCGGCCAGCGCGACGAGGTGCCCCCCGGCGGACCCGCCGGTGAGGACGAGGAAGCCGGGGTCGGCACCGTACTCGTGCCCGTGCTCGCGCACCCAGGCCAGCGCGCGCTTCACGTCGACCAGGTGGTCGGGGAAGGTCGCCCGCGGGCTCAGCCGGTAGTTGGGGGCGAAGCAGACCCAGCCGCGGGCCGCCAGGGCGAGCATCAGCGGGCGGCCCTGCTCGCGCTTGTCGCCGATCGCCCAGCCGCCGCCGTGCACCTGCAGCAGCGTCGGGCAGCCGGCCGGTGCGTCCTTGCGCCGGTAGACGTCGAGCCGGTGCCGCGGGTGCTCCTCGGAGTAGCGGACGTCGACCAGCCGCTCGACGTCCGGGTGCCGGAACGCCATCGGCACGAAGAACCGGCGCAGCCCGCTCGCCGGCTCGCCGCCCGGTGCGTTGCCGATGTCCGGGACCTCGGCCAGCGCCTCGTCGGCCACGTCGGCAGCGCGCTCGCTGCGGCGGACGAGCACCACCAGGCCGACCGCCTGCGCCACGGCGAGGGCGAGCCCGAGGACGCCGAGCCCGCCGTCGACCCCGCCGAGCAGAGCGAAGGCCGCCACCGTCAGACCCAGCAGGACGAGCAGCTGGGGGGCGAGCTCGTTGGTGAGCCAGGCGGAGAAGAAGGCCGGGATCAGCACGGGGGTCCAGCTGGGCGGGCGCATCGCGTTGAGGACCGCGAGCAGCCCCAGCGCTGTCAGGGCGACGAAGACGACGGACACGGGACGATCCTGCCCCTACCCTCAGGCCGTGCACACCATGACCGGCCTGGACGCGTCCTTCCTCTACTTCGAGACCCCCTCCATGCACATGCACGTGGTCGGGACCATCGTGGTCGACGCGTCGCAGGCGGAGGGCTGGGGACCGGCGCGGGTGCGCGAGCTGCTGCGCGAGCGGCTGCACCTCATCGCGCCGTTCCGGCAGCGTCTGCAGCAGTCGACGCTCCGCCTGCACCACCCGATGTGGATCGACGTGGACACCGTCGACGTCGACCGGCACCTGTCGTCGGTGACCTGCCCCGCCCCCGGCACCGACGCCGAGCTCGGCGAGGTCGTCGCCGAGTTCGCCGGCACGCAGCTCGACCGCAGCCGCCCGCTGTGGGAGGTGCTCGTCGTCGAGGGGCTCGAGCGCGGCCGGGCGGCGATCGTCATCAAGGTGCACCACAGCACCGTCGACGGCGTCGGCGCGGCGAACGTCCTCGGCGCGCTCTTCGACCTCGAGCCGGGCGGGCGCAGCGAGCAGCAGATCGCCGACCTGCGGGCGCTGCAGGAGGCGACGCACCGGCCGCACCCGTCCCTGGCCAGCCAGGTGGTGCACACGGCGACCGGCGTGGTGACCCGCCCGCTCGCGCTGGCCAAGCTGGTGCCGACCGCGGCCCGGTCGGTCTCCCGGCTGGTCAGCACGCGCCGGCAGGAGTCGACCGGTGGCGGCGGTGCCGTGCCGTTCGTCGCTCCCCGCGCGCCCTTCAACGGGCGCATCTCCCCCCGCCGGGTGGTCGCCTTCGCCGACATCCCCGTGGCCGACGTCAAGGCCGTGAAGAGCGCCCTCGGCGGCACCTTCAACGACGTGGTCATCGCCCTGTGCGGAGGCGCCTTCCGCAGCTACCTCGCCGCGCGCGACGAGCTGCCCTCGTCCAGCCTCATCGCCGTGTGCCCGGTGTCGGTCCGCACGGACTCGACGGCGGGCAACGCGGTGTCGGCGATGTTCACGACGCTCGCCACCGACCATGAGGACCCGCTCGAGCGCTACGCCGCGGTCCGCCGCGCGAACGACGTCGGCAAGGCCGACCACCAGGCGGTCGGCGGCGACCTGCTGGTGCAGGCCGCCGAGATCGCGCCGCCCAACACCATCAGCTTCCTCGCGCGGATGTACAGCACGATGCGGATGGCCAACCTGCACCCGGTGGTGCACAACGTCATCATCTCGAACATCCCCGGGCCGCCGATCCAGATCTACTTCTGCGGCGCGCCGATCGAGGCGATGTACCCGCTCGGTCCGGTCCTCGAGGGACCGGCGCTGAACGTCACCGTCGTCAGCTACCGCGACCGCGTCGGCTTCGGCTTCATCGGCTGCGCGCACCGCATCCCCGACCTGGCCGACCTGGCCGCAGCCGTCCCGGGCGCTCTCGACGAGCTCCTCGGGGCGGCGAAGGCGAGCGCGTGAGCTCGCGCCCGTCCGCGGTCCGCCCGGTGCGGGACGTGCCCCGCGCGGTCGTCCAGCTCGGCGGAGCGATCGCGCGGGTGCGACCTCCCTGGGCGCACGCGGCGTTCCTGCGCAGCGACGTCTTCGCCGGTCGCGGGGTCCCGCACGGCAACGGCGAGCCGGTCGTGCTGCTGCCGGCCGCGGTGGCCGGCGACTGGATGATGCCGGTGATGTCGGGCTGGCTGCGCCGGATCGGCTACCGGCCCTACCCCTCGACGATCTCCCTGCACATCGACTGCTCCGACCGCACCCTCACCCGGGTGCTGCCGCACCTGGACCGGATCGCGCAGGCCGAGGGCCGCCCGCTCATGCTGCTCGGGCACAGCCGCGGCGGGTTGCTCGCCCGGGCGGCGACGGTCACCCGACCGGAGCTCGTCTCGCGCGTCGTCACGCTGGCCAGCCCGCTGTCGGAGCCGTTCGCGGTCACCAACCTCACGCTCAGCGCCGCCGCCTCGCTCGCCCGCCGTCGCTTCGAGCGCGCCGGTCTCGAGGGGTGCCTGACCGCCGCCTGCGCGTGCCCGTTCGGCTCGGCGTTCAACTCGCCGTGGCCGACCGGCCCGGACGCCCCGCGGCTGGTGTCGTTGTTCACCCGCACCGACGAGGTCGTCGGCTGGCACGCGTGCCTGACCCGCGACGGTCACAACGTCGAGGTGCGCGGCACGCACACCGGGCTGCTGGCCGCCCGCAACGCCTACGTCGCGCTGGCGGCGGCCCTCGCCGGGGAGTACGACCGACCCGGCGTCACCTGGGCCGATCCCCGCGCAGCGCTGCCCGAGCAGGTCAGGCGACGACGCCGAGGTCCAGGACCAGCGCCGTCCCGGTGACCGAGCGGGCGGCGTCGGACGCCAGGTAGGCGATCGCCTCGGCGACCTCGGACGGGTCGATGAGCCCGGGCAGCACGCCGTTCAGCCGGGCCATCAGCACCGGGTCGACGTCGGCCGGCAGGCTGTC
>SCTD01000382.1 GCA_004299215.1 Frankiales bacterium
GGTCGCCCCGCTCCCGGCTGTCGGCGCGCAGGAAGCGCGCGAACTCCCCCTGCGGGAGCAGCACGACCTGGAAGAACTGGTCCGCACTCATGCCCAGCAGCGGGTCGAGCTCGGCCGCGGCCTCGTCGATCCGGGTCGAGACCGTCACCCACGACCCGGCCCGCTGCTCCTCGAGCAGCACCCGGGCCTGCTCGGTCGTCGTCCCGGTGCCACGGGCCTTGGCCCGCTCCTGGGCGGGGCTGCGGGTGATCCGCCAGCGCCGGCCGCCGAGGGTGACCTCGAGCTCGACCTCGGTGCGCACCCCGGGGTCGGCGTGGTCCGACCGCAGCCGGCCGGTCTTGCCGCGAGCCCCGGGCACCCGGCCGTAGAGGGCGAAGCCGATCCCGTCGAGCAGCGTCGTCTTGCCGGACCCCGTCTCGCCGTGCAGCAGGAAGAGCCCGGACGCCGCGAGCGCGTCGAGGTCGACGACCACCTCGTCGGCGAACGGCCCGAAGGCGCGCAGCCGCAGCCGGTGCGGCCTCATGCCGACGCCGCCGCGAGCCGGACCGCCTCCAGGGCGGAGTCGAGCAGGTCGCGTTCCTCGTCGTCGCAGCAGCCCGCGTCGGACGTCGACCCGCCACCGCGCACGTGGCGCACGAACTCGGTCACCACCTCGAGGTCGGTCCTGCCGGCGACGCGCGCGCCGTAGGTCCGCTCGTCGGGCACCGCCCCGGCGGGCTGCCAGTCGAGCACCAGGACGTGCGGGAAGCGGCTGCGCAGCCGCGCCATCGCGTCCTCCGGCCGCACCGGGTCGGTGAGCACCACGGAGAGCCAGTCGTCCTCCTGCGTCGCGAGCGTGGGCTCGCTGAGCAGGTCCGGCAGGTCGCCGGTCAGCGTCGACAGCCGCCGCGGCACCGGCGCCGGCACGAAATCCACGCCGTCGAGACCCGCCGCGTTCAGCGACACCAGCCACGACCCCTTCGTGTGTCCCGCCTCGGAGAACGAGTAGGCAAGGGGAGAACCGCTGTAGCGCAGGCCTTCTCGCAGCTTCTGGGCTCCGTGCAGGTGGCCCAGGGCGGTGTAGTCGACCCCGTCGAAGACCGACGCGCTGACGTCGCCCACGCCTCCGACCCGGATGTCGCGCTCGCTGTCGCTCGCCTCGCCGCCGGTCACCCAGGCGTGCGCCAGCACGACCGACCGCGCGGACCGCCCGGCCAGGTCGGCCCGGATCCGCGACATCGCCTCGCCCAGCACCCCTGCGTGGCCCACCCCGGGCAGCACGTCCCGCACCGCCTCCGGCTCGAGGTAGGGGATGCCGTAGACCGCCACGTCACCGTGCTCGTCCGACAGCAGGACCGGCACCGCGACGTCCTGCGGCCGGGTCCGGACGTGGACGCCCGCGGCGTCGACGAGCCGGGCGCCGACACCCAGCCGCGAGGCCGAGTCGTGGTTGCCGCTCGTCACCACGACCCGGGCGCCGGCGGAGCGCAGCCGCACCAGCGCCTCGTCGTACCGCTGCACCGCCTCCACCGACGGCACCGCGCGGTCGTAGACGTCGCCGGACACCAGCACGGCGTCGACCCGCTCCGCGCGCACCGTCTCGACCAGCGCGTCGAGGAACGCGTCCTGCGCCGGGCCGAGGTCGGCGCGGTGCAGGGTGCGCCCCAGGTGCCAGTCGGAGGTGTGCAGCAGCCGCATGCCTGAACGGTAGGACCGCCCCCTGACAGAACCGGGCGGCGACACGGGTTCACGGGGACCTCACGCGCCGCACCGCAGACTGGCGGGGTGCCGTCCGACTTCACCTCCCCCGTGCGCCTGCTCCTGCTGGCCGTCGTGGCCGGTCTCGCGGCGGCGTACGTCGTGCTCCAGCTCCGCCGGAGCCGCGTGGAGCGGGCCTGGGCGGACCCGGCGATGGCGGCCTCCGTCGCGACGCGGCGACCCGGCGTCGCGAAGCACCTGGCTCCGGTCCTGCTGCTCGCCGCGCTGGTCGCGATGACCACGGGGTTCGCCGGACCGGTCGACGAGGTCGAGGTCGAGCGCGAGCGCGCGCTCGTCGTCCTGGCGCTCGACACCTCCGCCTCGATGCTGGCCGAGGACGTCGCACCGGATCGCTTCACCGCCGCCAAGCAGGCCGCGACCGCCTTCGTCGACGGCCTGCCGGACGGCTTCGACGTGGCGCTGGTCACCTTCGCCGGCACCGCCTCGGTGGTCGTCCCGGCGACCGACGACAGCGATCAGGTCACCCGCGCCATCGCGGGCCTCGAGCTGGCCGGGGGCACGGCGCTCGGCGACGCGCTGCTGTCCGCGGTGGCCGCGGCCTCCGTCCGCCCCGCCGGCGTGCCGGCGTCCGTGGTCATGCTGGCGGACGGCGGGTCGACGGTGGGTACGCCGGTCGAGCGCGGGGTCGCCGCCGCCCTGGACGCGGAGATCCCGGTGCACACGATCGCCTACGGCACTCCCTCGGGTGTCGTCGTCAGCGACGGGCGGGTCTTCGAGGTGCCGGTCGACGAGCCGGCCCTCGCGGACATCGCCGAGCAGACCGACGGGAGGGCGTACACCGCGGCGACCGCCGGCGAGCTCGACGAGGTCTACGACAGCATCCGCGGGACCCTCAGCACCACGATCGAGGAGCAGGACGTCAGCGCCCGCTTCGCCGGGGTGGGGCTGGCCCTGCTGGCCGCGGCCGCCATCCCCCTGGTGTTGCGCTCCCGGCTCGGATGATGCGATCGTCACACCTCCCGCGAGGCATCGCGACCCCGTTCCGCGGGCACGTCCACGCCCAGCGCAAGACCAGGAGGAGTCGTGACCGCTATGGACCAGGCACCGCCCGCCGTCGCCACCAGCGAGGGCACCACGGCCTTCGCCCGTGAGCTCCAGGTGCGGGTCGCGGAGGCCTCCGCGACGCTCGCCGCCGCCGAGGCGTCGGACGACCCGCTGCTCGCCCAGATCGCCGAGGCCGACCTCGCCGACCTGCGCGCGCTGGCGGACAAGAACGACGTCGCGCTCGGCTGACGCGTGCCGCTGCTGATCGCCGTCCCCGTCGCCCTCGTGGTGGCGGTCCTCACCCTCCTGCTGTGCGACCTCGCAGGGGGCATCGCGCGGGCGAAGGGCCGGTCGTACTGGCTGTTCTTCGCCCTCACCCTGCTGCTGTGGTTCCCGGGGCTGCTCGCCGCCCTCCTGGTCCGCCCGGCGGTCGACGTCGCCGAGACGCCCGGCCCGCGCCGGCCGGAGCTGGCGCTCGGCACGGTCGCCGCGGTGCTCGGCGGGCTGGTGGCGATCGGCGGGCTCGCCGTCGCCGTCGCCTACGCGCCCTGAGGGCCCTTCATGGCCACCTCGACCACGGTCTGCGCGACCTCGCGCAGCTTGCGGTTGCTGCGCTGCGACAGCTCCACCAGGCGGTCGAAGGCGTCGTCGGCGCTCCCGCCGAGCTGGGCGATGAGCACGCCCTTGGCCTGCTCGATCACGGCCCGGCTCTCGAGCGCCTGGCGCATCTGGTCGGCGAGCTCGCGGCTGGAGTAGTAGGCGGTGGCCGCGCTGATCGCGAGCGAGGCGTGCGCGGCGAGCAGCTCCCCGACCGCCACGACGTCGCTGTCGAAGGCGTCCGGCGCCCGGGAGTAGAGGTTGAGCGCGCCGACGGTGCCGCCGTCGGCGACCAGCGGCAGCGACAGCGCGCTGAGCGCTCCCCTGGCGGCGGCCTGGGGACCGTAGTTGGGGAAGCGCCCGTCGGTCGTGAGATCGCGTACGCGCATGACGGACCCCTCGCGCAGGCAGTCCAGGCACGGACCCTCCTGCTCCACGAACTGCAGCCGGTCCAGCTCGATCGCCCACGCGTCGCTCGCGGCCGGTGCGCTCGGGACGCCCCGGTTGCGCATCGTGAGCGAGGCACCGTCGCAGGGCTCGACCGCGGCGGTGGCGACCCTGGTGACCGCGACGAGCGCGGTGTCGAGGTCGGGCTCGGTGAGGACCAGCCCGGCCAGCTTGGCCAGCTCGAGGGCGGTCTCGTGGGTCAGCGTCACGGCGGCGAGGATGCCATGCCTGCTGGAGCTACAGGTCGCGGCGTCCGAAGAACGCGGCCGCCAGCCCCCACACCATCGCCACCCAGAGGGCGGTCCAGCCGAGGTAGGCGGCGGTCAGCGGCGCGATGCTGAGGAACGGGTGCCCCTCGAAACCGGCGTCGAGCTGGGTGAGCAGCGCCGGGTCCTGGAAGCCGTGCATCGCACCTCTCCACAGCCCGTCGGTCGGCAGCAGCATCCGGGAGACCGTCCCGATCCGCTCGACGCCTTCGTTGCCGAGCGCCTCGCCGACGCCGCCGACGACGCCGGCGACCCAGGTCGCGCCGAAGAGCCCGACGGCCACGACCCCCGACGCCATCGGCGAGATCGCCGTGGACAGCAGCACGGCGAGGGTCAGCAGCACGACGGTCTGCGCGGCGAGCAGCGTGAGCGCGGTCGCCAGGTGCGGTGGCCAGTAGTCGACGGTCAGGCGTACGACGACGCACTGCGCGAGCCCGGCCACCACGACGAACCCGCTGCCGAAAGCGGCCAGCCCCAGCCACTTCCCGAGCAGCACGGCGGACCGGCGCACCGGCCGGGCGAGCACGGCGAGGGCGATGCCGGACTCGGTCTCGCCGGACAGGGTGGGCCCCGCGAGGAAGGCCGTGCCGAGCGCCGCGATGAGGCTGAAGCCGAACATCACCAGGTTGAGCAGCGTCGCCGCGACCAGCCGCGCCTCCCCGCTGGTAAGCGCGCCGGCGTCGGACTCCGCCGCCAGCCGGGAGAAGCCCCAGCCGCTGAGTGCGAGCAGGGCGACCGTGAGGACGATGACGGCGAGCAGCACGCGGCGGCGGAACGCCTCTCGCAGCGTCAGGCCGGCCATCGTCAGCACGGTCGCGATCACCGGGCCGCCCCCTCCCGCAGGATGCCGAGGAGCTTCTCCTCGAGGCTGATGCGGGCCGGCTCGACCGCGTGCAACCTGGCGCCGAGCGCGACGAGATCCCCTACCAGGTCGGGGATCGCCGTGTCGATGTCGTCCAGCGGCAGCAGCACGGTGAACCAGTCACCGGAGCGCGTGACCTCCCCGACCTGCGCCATCCGCGCCTCTGCCCCGGTCGGCAGGTCGGTGACGTGCAGCCGCACCTCGCGGCGGCCGAGCAGCTCGGCGAGCGAACCCTCGGCGGCGACGCGGCCGCGGTCGAGGATGACGACCCGGTCGCAGACCCGCTCGACCTCCCCGATCAGGTGGGAGTTGAGCAGCACCGCGACCCCCTGCTCGCGCAGGGACAGCACGATGTCGCGCACGTCCACCCGGCCGAGCGGGTCCAGCGCGCTGGTCGGCTCGTCCAGGACGACGAGCTCGGGCCGGGCGACCAGCGCGACGGCCATCCCCAGCCGCTGCTGCATCCCCTTGGAGAAGCCGCCGACGCGGTCGCCGGCACGCTCGGCGAGCCCGACCAGGGCGAGCTGCTCCTGCCGCTCGGAGCTCGGGATCTCCAGGCCCGACAGCCGCACGTGCAGCGTCAGCACCTCGGTCGCGGTGAGCCACGGCTGGTAGCGGAAGAGCTCGGGCAGGTAGCCGACCCGGGTGCGCGCGCCGGGGTCGGTGCCGGGCTGACCGAGCAGCATCACCTCGCCGGCGTCGGGCGCGGTGAGCCCGAGCAGCATCTTGATGACGGTGGTCTTGCCGGCGCCGTTCGGGCCGAGCAGCCCGACGACCTCGCCCCGGCCGACGGTGAGGGAGACGTCGTCGACCGCGAGCTGCTTGCCGTACCTCTTGCGCAGTCCCGAGCACCAGACCGCAGGCGACGGCGGCAGGTCCGCCAGCAGGGCGCTCAGCGGAGGCCCCGGGCGACGGCGAGCAGCTCGTCGACGTCGAGCGACCCGGCGACCGCGGTGACCTCGCCGTCGTCGACCCAGACCACCGCGGCGAGGGCGCGGTCGCGACTGGTCAGGACGGTCGCCGTCGCGTCGCCGACCTGCGCGGTGGAGGTGCGGACCTCGTTCGACGGCACGGGCAGCGGCAGGCTCGCGCCGTCGGCGGTGAAGGTGCGCAGCTGCGCGCCGACGTCGTCGGGCAGCCCCGGAAGCGACAGCAGGTGGTCGCGGAGCACCTCGAACGGCACGCCGTCGGAGAACGCGGCCGGGGCCGTGGCGCGGCCGACGACGAGCGCCGGGATGCCCGCGTCGGACTGCCAGACCTGCGCGACACCGGGTCCCGCGACCAGGCGCACGGTGGCGCCGTCGACGCCCGGCGGCGGCAGCGGTCCACCGGCGCGCGTCGCGTCGAAGGTGAAGGTCGCGACGACCTCACCGCCGACCTGGTACTCCGGGTCGCCGCTCACCCCGCGCGGCAGCTCGGCGACCTCCGGCACGTCGATCCCGGTCTCCGCCTCGGCTGCCGCCGCGTCGGCGACCGGGTGGACGTCGGGCCGGCTGCTGATGACGAGGTCGCCGTACGCGCTCAGGTCGGGCAGGGCGACCAGGTCGGCGGCACTGATGCTGACCGGGGTGATGCGCTCGGTGCTGAAGATCTTCAGCCAGTCGTTCGCAGCGGCGGTACCGGCCCCGGTCAGGACGAGCGCGACGGCCAGGCCGGCGACCGCGGGGCGCTTCACGATGTCGCGCAGCCTGCTCCGGTGCGGGACCGCCACTCGAGCGGGCGCTGATGCCGCGGGCAGCCGGCGCCAGGCGGCGTCGGTGTCGAGATCGCCTGTGCTGTCGGCGATCGCGGCACCGACGAGCATGGCGTCGTCCCGGACGACGGCGAGCTCGGCGAGGCAGTGCGCGCAGTCCGCGACGTGGCGGCGGTCGGCGTCGGCCACTCCGGCAGGCTCGTCGAGCAGCCGGCGCAGCACGCCCTCAGCCGGATGACGCATGGCGGTTCAGCTCCTCGCGAAGGGCGGACTCGGCGCGTCGCACGGTGGTGCCCACGCTTCCAGGGGACAGGTCGAGCGCAGCGGCGACCTCGGCATAGCTCAGGCCGCTGTGCCGCAGCACGAGCGCCATCGCCTGCTTGCGGGGCAGCCGGGCGAGGGCGGCACGGACGCGCGCACGCTCCTCGAGCGCGAGCGCCTCCTCGGCCGCGTCCGGGGCGACGGGCGATGCAGCAGTGGCCTCCTCCCGGGAGGTGCGGCGGCGACCGGAACGGAGCACGTTGAGCGCGGTGTGGGCGGCCGCGACGGAGAGCCAGCCGGTCGCCTCGCCGGCCGGCACCGTGGACCGTCCGAAGGACAGGAACACCTCCTGGGCGACGTCCTCGGCGGCGTCCCGGGACCCCAGCACGCGTGCGGCCACGCCGACCACGCGCCGGTAGTCGCGACGGAAGACCTCCTCGAGGTCGTCGCGCACCGCACCCGGCACCGGCTGGCGCTCCTTCCGGTCGTCCCGCTCGGCCCTGCGCTCGGGGGTGGGCAGCACGGCGGTCGCTGCTGATCCGAGGTCCATGTCTCTACAGCACCGCCGGTCCCAGGAATGTGACATGCCGACACGTGGAACCGACAAGTCGGGACGAATCGCCGGACCGCTGTCGTCGTGGCCCGCCGTGCGTCACGCTGCACTCATGGCGGGGGCGTCAGTGCAGGTGCGCTACGACTCCGGCCTCGGGATCGTGGTGGTGTGGTGCCGCGCGTGCGGCATCGTCGCCGCCCGGGCCGCGGTCGGTCTCGAGCAGACCATGGACGCCTTCCTGGTGCGGCACCAGCCGGAGCCGTGCCCGTCCCGGCCGGAGCGTCACCTGGTCGCGGTGCCCAGCGACTGACCACGCGCCGCGGGGTGGACGGGTCCCACAACCGTCAAGGAGTCGGCTCCGTCGTCCGATGCCCTCGTCATGCGTCGGATCCTTCTCCCTTCGAGCCGACCGGCCGTGGCTCCGCTCCCCCGTCCGGCCACGGTCATCCCCGACGACGAGCTGCGTGCCGCGGCTCGTACCCGCGCAGCCGTCGAGGCCGTCCTCGAGGCTGACGGCTTCGACCGGGAGGCACCGCTGGTCCCCCAGATCCGCGAGCGGCTGGCGCTCGCAGGGGCGTAGTCGCACCTCCGCACGACAGGTGGGTCCCGGTCA
>SCTD01000383.1 GCA_004299215.1 Frankiales bacterium
AACGACGTCGCGCGCCGCCCGCCGGCGACGACGCCACGGGCGCGCGCGACCAGCGAGGACAGCCGGCCGACGAGCGCCGGGTCACGGCCGATGCTCTGCACGACCGACAGGTGCGTGGCGACCCGCTGGTAGAGGTCGACCAGCTCGTCGACCTCCGCGCCGGACAGCCTCCGCGGACGCGACGCCGAGCCGAGCAGCGACTCCAGCCGCGCCCACTCCGCCCGATGGGCGGCGACGTACGCGTCCAGGTCCACGCGTGCAGACTAGGGGCGCTGCCCGGTCCGGGCAGCCCGAGGAGGTGGGATGTCCGGCCAGCTGGTGACCGGCGAGGCGGTCGCGCTCGACCTGCGGCCGGCAGCGCTGCCCTCGCGCGTCGTCGCCGGGCTGGTGGACGTCCTGGGCCAGCTGGTCGTGCTGCTCGTCGTCGCGGGCCTCGCGACCGCCGTGTCGCTCGACGTCTCCGACGCCGCCGCGCAGGCGCTCGGCATCGTGGTCCTGGTCGTCGTGCTGATCGTCTACCCGGTCACCTTCGAGACGCTGCTCCGCGGGCGGACCCCGGGCAAGGCCGCGCTGGGGCTGCGCGTGGTGCGCGACGACGGCGGTCCGATCGGCTTCCGCCAGGCCTTCGTACGAGGTCTTGCAGGGGCGTTCCTCGAGCGACCGGGTGTGACCTTCTTCGTCGCCGGTGTCGCCACCTCGCTGCTCAACCCCCAGGGCAAGCGGCTCGGCGACCTGCTCGCCGGGACCGTCGTCGTGCAGGAGCGGGTGGCCGTCAAGGGCGGCGCCGTCGCCACCATGCCGCCCCCCCTCGCCGGCTGGGCCGCGCAGCTCGACCTGTCCGGCGTCAGCACCGAGCTCGCGCTCTCGGTCCGGCAGTTCGTGTCGCGCGCCGACTCGCTCACCCCCGCCGCGCGCGAGGACCTCGGGCAGCGCCTGGTCACGGCCGTCACCGCAGCGGTCGGACCTCCCCCGCCAGGCACCCCGGGATGGGCCGTGCTGTCGGCCGTGCTGGCCGAGCGACGCCGTCGCGAGGAGCTGCGGATGACCGAGCAACCGGCCCCGCAGGTCGCGACCCCGACGAGGCAGGAGCCGGAGAGCCCGCCCCCGACCGGCCCGGGCGGGTTCGCACCACCTTCCTAACGACGCTTGAGAGTGCCTGCGGCCTCGAGGAACTCGCGGTAGACGGCGACGATCGCCGGGTCGAGCCGCAGGTCGTTGTGGTAGGTCGCGGGGAACTCCCGGTTGTCGGCTCCCTCGAGCCGCGGCGACTGCGCGTACGTCGGTCCGGCGAACGCGGGGTCGCCGCCGCCGCTGCCGTCGTAGACCGTCATCCAGCGCGCCGGGCCGTACGTCTCCCCCGCCGCGTTGAGGCGCTCCAGCCACGGCGTCCCGGCCGCGATCTCGTCGCAGGAGACGACGTTGCCCTCCGACCCGGGCGGGCAGAACGACGTGCCGTGGTTCGCCCCCGCGATGCCGACGAACGCCACGAGGTCGCGGCGCAGTGACGGGTGCACGCGCAGCGTCTCCCGCGCGAGGGTCACGCCGAGCGAGTGCCCCACGATCATGAAGCGCTTGGACCCGGTGTACTTCCGCACCATGAGCAGGAAGGCGTGCAGGTCCGCGACGTTGACGGCGTTCTCGGTGACGTACGTCGTCGCGTCCTTGCCCATCGCGCTGTGCTCCTCGTCGCGCTCCGGGTTCTGCCGCGTCAGCGCGCTGCCGTTGCTGCCGCCGAGGCCGTTGTAGGACAGCGCCCACAGCTCCTGGTCCGACCAGCCCGCGGCCCGGAAGTCGTCGCGTACGGGGTACCAGTCGGCGGCGTCGACGTTGTTGCCGTGCACGAAGACCACCGGCACGTGCTTCAGGGGCGCGCCCCGCCGCACGCCGCCGAAACCGCCCACGCGCCAGCCCCACTCGGCGTCGACCACCGCGGGGACGTCGGGGGCGAAGCGGATCGCGGCCGGTCCCTGCGGGCGCATCCGCTCCGGCTTCTCGACCGCCTGCGAGTGAGCGGCAGCCGACGGCGCGAGCAGCACCAGCAGCGCCAGCGCGACCCCGAGCCGCTTCACGGCAGGACCCGGTCCCCGAGCTGGGCCCGGATGGCCTTCTTGTCGTACTTCCCGACGCTGGTCTTCGGCACGTCGTCGACGACGACCAGCTCGTCCGGCAGCCACCACTTCGCGACCCGGCCGGTGAGGAACGCCCGCAGCTCCTCGAGCGTCAGCGACGCGTCGTCGCAGAGGGAGACCACGACCGCGGGCCGCTCGTCCCACGTGCGTGACGCGATGCCGACGACGGCCGCCTCGCGCACCGACGGGTGGGCGAGCACCGCTCCCTCGAGCTCGACGGAGCTGATCCACTCACCGCCGGACTTCACCAGGTCCTTGCTGCGGTCCACGATCTTGAAGTAGCCGTCGGCCTCCATCACCGCCATGTCGCCGGTGCGCAGCCAGCCGTCCTGGAACTTGTCGGGGGCACCGCCCCAGTAGTCGGTGCAGACCCACGGCCCGCGGCACTGCAGCTCGCCCACGGTCTCGCCGTCCCACGGCAGCTCCGCGCCGTCGTCGCCGACCACGCGCGCCTCGAGCCCCGGGAAGATGGTGCCGGTCTTGGCGCGCACCACGCGCAGCTCGTCGGCCGGCAGTCCCCGGTGCCGGCGGCGCGGTCGAGACGTGGCGGCCACGGGCGAGGTCTCGGTCATCCCCCAGATCTGCAGGATCTCGATGCCCAGCGCGTCATAGGCCTCCAGCAGCGCGAGCGGTGTCGCGGACCCGCCTATGCCGATGGTCCGCAGCGACGACAGGTCCGCCGTGCCCGCCTCGGCGAGCGGCAGCAGCGAGGTCCAGATGGTCGGCACGCCTGCCGCCCAGGTGACCTGCTCCGACTCGATGACCCGCGCGAGGTTGGCCGGCGAGGTGTCGCCGCCGACCAGGACGAGATCGGCTCCGGTCAGCGGAGCGGCGTACGGCAGACCCCACCCGCAGGCGTGGAAGAGCGGCACGACCGGCAGCACCCGCTCGCGCTCCGACAGCGCCAGACCGTCGACGGTGCACGCCGCGAGCGCGTGCAGGAACGTCGCGCGGTGCCCGTAGACGACCGCCTTCGGCATGCCCGTCGTCCCGGACGTGTGGCACATCCCGCAGGCGTCGTCCTCCGCCAGCTCGGGCAGGTCGTCGACCGGCGTCGGGACCGCGTCGGCGAGGAGCGCCTCCCCGTCGAGGATCCCGGCGATGTCCGGGCTGTCGCCCTTGCCGAGGCGTACGAAGGTGCGCACCGACGGCATCCGGTCCACCAGCGGGGCCAGCCGCGGGACGAGGTCGTCGTCGACGAACAGCACGGTGTCGCCGGCGTCCGCGACGACGAACTCCAGCTGGTCGTCGTGCAGCCGGATGTTGACCATGTGCAGGACCGCACCGGCGAGCGGCACGGCGTAGTAGAGCTCGACGTGCCGGCTGCTGTTGTTGGCGAACGTCGCGACCCGGTCCCCCGGCCGCACGCCGAGGTCGCGCAGCACCGTGACGAGACGCAGCACGCGCTCAGCCAGCTCGCCGTACGTCGTGCGGGTCGAGCCGGACGCCAGCGCGTCGACGACCTCGCCGCAGGCGTGCACGGTGCGCAGCCGGTCGAAGATGGTGCGCACGGTCAGCTGCTGCTGCCCCATCAGCGCCTTCACCCGCAGGCCTCCTTGGGCAGGCCGAGACCGAGCACGAGCAGCGCGCTGTCGCGCGGCACCCGCGGGTCGAGGCCGGTCAGCTCCTTCACCCGGCCGAGCCGGTAGGCGACGGTGTTGGCGTGCACGAGCTCGCGGCGCGCGGTCTCCGGGATCGAGCCGGTCGACAGGTAGCAGCGCAGCGTCGAGGCCACCGACCCCCCGGGGTCGCGGGCAGCCAGGACGTCTCCGATGCGGCGGCGGAGCGCGTCGGCGACCCGCTCGTTGCCGAGCAGCAGCTGCTCGACGAGCAGGTCGTCCGGACCGAACGCCCCGGTGGTGAAGCCCTCGGCCAGCGCCGTGACGAGCAGCCGCTCGACCGACTGCACCTCCTCCATCAGCTCCGTCCCGGGCTCGGCCGGGCGACCCCACGCCGCCAGCGCGTCGGGACGGACCGGCGGCGCGGCGAGGCGGTTCGGCACCAGCAGCAGCACGCGGTCGCCCCGGTGACCGCCGAGCGTGCCCGGCGGCGACGCCGCGAGCAGCGCGTCGATGCCGGCCGCGACACCTGCGCCGGCGACGAGCACCGGCACGTAGGACGGGGCGAGCAGCGTCGAGAACCGCAGCGAGACGGCCGCGACCTCTCCGGGAGTCGTCGCGGTGAGCAGCGCCTCGACCAGCTCGCGACGGCGGGCGTCGAGGTCGCGCAGCCGGTCGTGGCTGGCGGCGAGGTAGGCCCGCGCCATCGCGCTGGACGTGCGGTCGACGACGTCGATCCAGCGCGCTCCGAGGTCGGCGAGCAGGGCCTCCTCACCCGGCGGAACCGCGGCGCACAGCGCGGT
>SCTD01000384.1 GCA_004299215.1 Frankiales bacterium
CAACGGAGTCGTGGATCTCGTACAAGATGCGATAGGCGCCGCGACGCGCGGACCACGTCCCTTCGAGCTCACGTTGCAGCTCGTGACCAACCCGGCGCGGCGTCCGAAGCAGGTCGCCGTTCAGGAACTCCAGGACCGCGACGGCGACGGCCTCTGGCAGGCGATCGCTCAACGCGCGTGCCGCCGTGGCTGTGATCTCAAGCTTGTACAGAGCCGGCGGCTCGGATGCGGTCAGGAGGCCGGACGCTTCAGCAGCGTCCGCAGTTCCTCGGCATCCAGCACATCCCCCCGAGCGGCGTCGTCCCGCGACTGGCGCAGCCGCTCCATCGTCTCTGGGTCGGACAAGACGTCGATCGTCTCCTCGAGCGCTGCCAGGTCTGCAGGGCTGATGAGGACTGCTGCCGGAATGCCCTTACGGGTGATGACCACCCGCTCGTGCGTGCCCTCGACCTGGTCCACGACGGCCGAGAGCGTGTTCTTCACCGTCGCGAGCGGCAGCGTCGTCATGGCTAGAACTCTAGCCCGGACGACGCATGTTGGCGAGCGGCAACTGCGCCAGCCGTACGGGACAAACTGCTCGTGTCATGGCAAAGAGCGGCGGAGCCGCACTGGTAGCCAAACTGGTAGCCACAGGCCGCGGTCAGCAACGGATGCGGGCGGACGCCTCCGGAAGCCGCAGCGCCCTGACCTGCGGTTATGGACCTCAGCGGACTCCGAAGGACGCTGACCTCTTCCCTGACACGGAAGAGGTCACAGGTTCAAGTCCTGTATCGCCCACAAGTCAAACCCGCAGGTCAAACGGCATGAAGAGCAAGATCCATAAGGCTCCGTGCCACAGTCCGTGCCACACCGGACCGGTGGCTCACAGGTCCGGGTCGTCGTCATCGTCGTCAGGCCACGGTCCGTACTCGGCGTAGTAGTCGGCGAACGCCGCGTCGTCCCAGAGCGCGTCGACCAGCTCGGGCTCTGGGCCTGCGGTCACGCTGCTGAGCGGCTGACTGAACCGCACGACGTCGAGCAGGAACGATGTGTTCCGGTCGAGTAGGGCCCGGTCGTCGGACCAGAGGCCGAACTCCAGGTGGGACGGCGCCGACTTGGTCCAGTTGGCCGAGCCCATCCACGTGATGAGGGGCGTGAAGTGGTAGCCCTCCTGCCCCCAGTCGTCTTCCCAGACCCACGTCCGGCCGCCCACGAGCATCTTGACGTGGACGTACGGCCGCGGGTCGCGGCGCGCGGTGCTGCGCCTCCATCCCGCAGCGCGGACCGGTCCCAGCGCGACAGGCTCACGGAGCGGCGTCCCCGGGCCGATGACGGGCACGCTGCCGTCCTCGTTGGGCAATCGGATCTCATCGAACCCCGGCAGATGCAGAGTCGACAGCGGCTGGCCGTTCGCCTGCAGTCGCTGCACCTCCTCCAGTCGGTTCTGCTGACGGTCTACAACCACGCACGACTCCAGCGGCAGTAGCGCGTCCACAACCTCCGGTGACGACAGGACGTAGACGCAAGCCAGCACGGCGGCCCGCGGCTCGGCCTTCCGCGCGGTCTGCGCCGCAAGCTCGGGCAAGGAGCGGATCCCGCGAATCAGGTCGGGCAGGACATCGACTCCGTACGCGATGGAGGAACGGCCCCCCTCGCCCCAGGGAAACGGACCGCCCGTGGAACCGCGGAACTGGGAGTACGAGCCGAGCGGCGGATACGACATGCGCCAGAGCCTGCACGCCGGGCGCCTCACTCGCGTCGCCTTCTCCGACCTCGCGCGCGCGGGCCGGCCGGTCGGTGTAGACACCGCAGCAGCATCGACCTTGCGCCACCGACCTACTTGAGTGAGCCACATGACGCCGCGAGAGCCCTCTCTGACTACCGCCGAGTGGGTGAAGAGGGCACTAGCCGAGGCGCCGCCCATGACACCCGAGCGCCGTCGGCGCCTTGAGCAGATCGCCTCGAGTGCTGCCACCAGGCACGCCCGAGAAGCGCGCGTGCCGGCCCAGCCGCCGAAGGCGCCCTAGGGTGTGCGGACGTACTCGAGATAGCCGAAGACGGTCGCGCCGATGGTGGCCAGGCCGACGATCGCCGTCCACACCTTGTGCGACAGCTTCGAGAAGAAGCCGTCGGGCTCGGCCGCCGCGAGCTGCACGCTGCTCGTGCTCTGCCCCGACGCGTGCGGCGCCGTGATGGTGATCCGCGATCCGATGCCGCGGACGGCGAAGTTGAAGGCCTGGGCAGCCACGTCGGCCGGCGGTACCTCCGCGCCCCTGGGGGTGCCTGCTCGCATCTCGGCGACGAGCTCGGTGAGGGTTGTGCGCACCTGATCGAGCACGCCCAGGAGAGCCGCGACACTGACCTGCCAGTAGATCGCCAGCGTCTGCTGGAACGGCTGCCCGCTGTCCATGAACTTCGCGAGGTCCATCGCCATGGGCACCGACAACCGCACGGTCGCCTTGCCGTTCAGCCGGGCCTGCTCGATCAGCCCCTCGATCTCACCAACGCCGCTGGTGAGATGCACGGTCTCGTCTACATCGTCGTGCGTGAAATCGGGCAGATCCCGGACTCTCCTGACCGGTCCGTGGGTGGTCAGGTGCGGCCGGGAAGTTCGGGTCGGTAGCCGCCGAGGCTGAGCATCGCGAGGGCGATGACGGCCTCGGCGGAGTGGAAGCCGAAGGCGACACGGGTCAAGACGCGGATTTTGGTGTTGGTCGATTCGACGAGGGCGTTGGAGAGGTCTTCCCGGATCGCGGCTTCGATCTGCGGTCGGTGTCTGCGGATCTTGCGGCCGAGTTCGACGAAGGTGGGGATGCGGCTGCGCGCAGCCCAGGCGAGCCACCGGTCCATGGCCTCGATCCCGGCGTCCGGGCCGTCGCTGTGGCCGAGCGCGAACATGGTCCGGACGCCTTCCTTGAGCAGGTAGGCGCGGTGCAGCTCCGGGTCGGTCGTGGCGACCCAGGCCAGCTTGGTCTGCTGGGCGCTGGTGAGGTTCTCGGGGTTCTTCCACAACGCATAGCGGGCGCGCTGGAGCGCTCTGGTCCGCTCGTGTCCGGGACGGGGCCCGGAGGCTTGGGTGCCGTCTTTGCGAGGTCGCCCCGGTCGTCCTTTGCCCTCGGCGCGCGCCAGCGCTCGCGCGTTGGCCAGCGCCTGACGGCGTACCACGTCGAGCGCTTCGGTGGCCCAGGCAACGACGTGGAAGGCGTCCGCGCAGCGGATCGCTTGCGGCGCGCGTTTGCCCACCACGTAGCCGATCCAGTCCGCACCGTCGGCCGAGACATGCGTCAGCAGCGCGCTGCGTTCGGGACCGAGCGAATCGAAGAACGCGCCGACCGTCGCGCGGTCCCGGCCGGGGGCGGCCCATACCAGCCGGCGCGTGTCGTGGTCGACGACGACCGTGATGTAGCGCTGGCCCTTCTTGTAGCTGATCTCGTCGATCCCGATCCGGCGCAGCCCCTCGAGTCGGTCGACGGTCGCGTCGATGTCGGCCACGACCCGCGTGATGATCGCGCCGACAGTCCGCCAGGCGATCCGCATCAACCGGGTCACCGCCGTCTTCGACGTCTGAACTGCCAGCCAGGCGACCTGGTCGTCGAAGTAGCGGGTGTGCCCGGCGTGATGCCGAGCCCAGGGCACCGCGGCGACCAGCACCCCATGCTCGGGACAGCAGATCCTGGGCGCGTCAGCCTCGAGCTGCGCGACCACGGCCCCCAGATCCAACGCCCGCCACCGACGACGTCCCTCGCCACGGTCATAGACCGGACAGCGCCGCCGGCACCGCGGGCAACGCCTTCGCTCCCGCTCATGAGGCTTCACGTGGGCCGTGATCACGCCCGACTTCTCGTCGTACTCGACCCGCTCAACCGTGGTCTTCTCGACCCCGAGCAGCCCAGCCCATAGCCTCGCGGTGCGCACGCCGTTCCCCCGCCACTTGCAGTTCCAGTCTCGACAACCGGAACCGTAGGCGGAGAGCGGCGTGTCGCGCGTCAGGGCCCGTCAGGCACCCACGGAAGCATCAAGGGAGCCAGATCCCGCGGGCTAATCTGCAGGCCCTTCTGGTGCGAGTTCCCGACGATGGCATCGATGTAGAGCGGACACGGGATCTTGCGGTAGTCCGGCAACTCGGCGAGCGGGTAGCCCCGCAGCTCGCGGGTGGCCCACTCCCGCAGATCAGGCGAACCCGTCTGGCCGCCGAGAGCCACGCACTTGCGCAGCGCTGCCGCGAGCGGCGCATCACTCAGTACGTCGGCCTCGATCTGGGCGAGTAGGCCTGCGGCGGCTGCCATGCCGTCACCCTGCCACTTGCCACCGACAGGACCCCGCGCGACGAGCTCAGGGAAGGCATGTGTCACCGCACGGCGCGGCCAACCTCGGGCGCGTTCAGCCGCCGAATCGTGTAGACACCGCAGCAGCAAGCGGCCCCGGCAGAGGCTGGAACCTCACGCCGGGGCCTTGATCGACACCATCCGACTCAACCGGAAGGCACCGACCCGTGCTGAGTATCCCGCCCCTGTCCGAGCTGGCCGAACTGGCAGGCGTTGCGCCGCCAGCGACCGGGGACAGCCCCGGCGCCCAGTACCTGCAGGCAGTCGCTACGGCCGTCACGGACGAGTTGGCCGAGATCGGCCCCAGCATGCACGTGTACTGCTTGAT
>SCTD01000385.1 GCA_004299215.1 Frankiales bacterium
CTCTACGTCAAGGCGGAGGGCGCCTTCGACGAGGCGCTCGCACTGGAGCCCACCTCCGACGTCGCTCTCGCCGGCGCCGGCGCTCTGGCGGCAGCGCGGCACGACTTCGCCGGAGCGCTCGACCTCGCGAGTCGCGCACTCACCGAGAACCCGCACAGCGCAACGGCTCTTGCCGTCCGTGCCGACGCCCTGACCGAGCTGGGCCGCTACGACGAGGCGCTCGACGTGCTCCGTGCGATGGCGGACGTGCGGCCCGGGGTCGACGTCTCGACCCGCGCCTCGTACGCCTTCGAGCTCCGCGGCGACGTCGACCGGGCACGCGCCGCGCTCGAGGAGGCGGCGGCGATCGCGACGCTGCCGGGGGACATCGCCTTCGCCCATCACCACCTGGGCCAGATCGCCTTCTCCCTCGGCGATCTCGACGAGGCACGCCGGTCGTACGACGCCGCGGTCGGGGCCGACCCGTCGTACCTCCCGGCGGTCGCCGGGCGGGCGGCGGTGCTGGCGGCGTCCGGGGACGCGACGGCAGCCCTGGCGGAGCTGCGCGGCGTCGTCGAGCGGCTGCCGCTGCCGGAGTTCCTCATCGCCTACGGCGAGCTGCTCGAGGCGACCAGGCAGGTCGAGCAGGCACGGGAGCAGTACGCCGTGGTGCGCGCGACGCAGGCCCTCTTCGCCGCGAACGGCCAGGACGTGGACACCGAGCTGGCGCTCTTCGAGGCCGACCACGGGACGCCGGCTGCGGCCGTCGCCGCGGCGGCGGCGGCGTACCAGCTGCGGCCGCGCAGCGTCGTGACCCAGGACGCGTACGCCTGGGCGCTGCACAAGGCGGGCCGCTCCGCCGAGGCGCTGCCGGTCGCGCGGGACGCGCTGCGGCTCGGCTGGCGCAACCCGGCGATGCTCGCCCGGGTCGGCACGATCGAGGCGGCCGCGGGCGATCCGGCGGCGGCACGGCGCCTGCTCGCGGAGGCGCTCGCGCTGAACCCCTCCTTCTCGCCGCTGCACGCGCCGCGCGCGGCGGCACTGCTGGCGTCGCTGCGATGAGGCGGGTCCTGGCGGTCGGGGTCGCCGCCGTCGGCCTGGCGCTGGTGCCGGCCGGGGCTGCCGCCGCCCACCCGCTGGGGAACTTCACCGTCAACACCGCCGACCGGCTGGTCGTCACGGCCGAGGGCGTCGAGGTCACGCACGTGGTCGACCTGGCCGAGATCCCCACGGTGCAGCTGACCCAGCAGCGGGCCGGCGTCGACACCGACCGCGACGGCAGGCTGTCCGCCGCGGAGCTGACCGCGCACGCCGGGCGGGAGTGCGCGCGGGTCGCCCCGCTGCTGTCGGTGGACGTGGACGGCACGGCGGTGCCGCTCGAGGTCGTGACCGTGGCCGGTGAGAGCCGGCCGGGGACAGCCGGTCTCGCGACGACACGTCTCACCTGCACCCTGCTGGCACCGGTCCGGCCGACCGCGACGGTGGGCTTCAGCGACCCGGTCGCCCTGGACCGCAACGGCTGGCGCGAGGTCACCGCGGCCTCGCTCTGCGGACCGGTGCTGCGTGCGGACGTGCCGGCGGACAGCCCGAGCGGGCTGCTGGCGGCCTATCCGGAGGACCTGCTCTCCTCCCCCGTCGACGTGACGACGGCGTCCTTCTCGGTGCGCTCCGGGGCGGCGTGCGCATCGGGCACCGCAGCCGCGTCGGAGGACGAGGTCGCGCCCCGGGGGGTCGACGCGCTCACCCGGTCCTTCACCGACTTCCTGTCACGCCCTGACCTCACGGTCGCCTTCGCGCTGCTCTCCCTCGGCGCGGCGGTGCTCTTCGGCGTGCTGCACGCGATGGCGCCCGGGCACGGCAAGACCGTCATGGCCGCCTACCTCGTCGGGCAGCGCGGCACCCGGCGGCAGGCACTGCAGCTGGGGGCGGTCGTGACCTTCACGCACACGGCGTCGGTGCTCGCCCTGGGGGCGGTCCTCGCGGCGGGAGCGCTCGCCGCCCCCGAGCTCGTCGTACCGGTCACCGAGGTGCTGTCCGGGGTCCTGCTGACGATCGTCGGCGGCTACCTCGCGGTGCTGGCCGTCCGCCGGCTGCGGGCGGCGGGTCACGAGCACGACCACCCGCACGACCACGACCACGACCACGAGCACGACCACCCGCACTCCGATCTCGGTGGCGCCGCACCGCTCCACCCGGCAGCCGGCGGCACCGAGATCGGCCACGGGGCAGGGAGTCTGGCCGTGGCGACCAGGCCGCTGACCCACTCCCACGGCGGGCGGGCGCACTCGCACGCGCCGCTCCCGGAC
Organism: Frankiales bacterium; assembly: GCA_004299215.1. Classification (GTDB taxonomy): domain Bacteria; phylum Actinomycetota; class Actinomycetes; order Mycobacteriales; family SCTD01; genus SCTD01. The sequence continues at coordinate 2,286 of SCTD01000385.1, forward strand.
GGACCGCTGTCCTGGAAGGCGCTGGCCGGCATGGGCGTCGCCGGCGGCCTCGTCCCGAGCCCCAGCGCGCTGCTCGTGCTGCTGAGCGCCACCGCTCTCGG
>SCTD01000386.1 GCA_004299215.1 Frankiales bacterium
GCCGAGGGCGTCGTCGCGTTCAGCGTCACCGACACCGGCATCGGGGTGCCCACCGAGAAGCTGAAGATCATCTTCGAGGCGTTCCAGCAGGCGGACGGCACGACGAGCCGGCGCTACGGCGGCACCGGCCTGGGCCTGTCCATCTCGCGCGAGATCGCCCGGCTGCTCGGCGGTGCCATCGCCGTCTCCAGCGAGACCGGCAAGGGCAGCACGTTCACGTTCTTCCTCCCGGAGAGCTACCCGTTCCCGGCGGACGCGGCCGGGGTGTCCCACGACGACGAGGACGACACGCCCCCGCAGACCCCGATGCTCACGCCGACGCCGCTCGTGCCGCAGCAGGTCGAGCCGCTCCCGCCGGGCACCGACCCCCTCGTGGGTGCGACCGTGCTGGTCGTCGACGACGACGTGCGCAACGTCTTCGCGCTCACCAGCGCGCTGGAGCTGCACGGCATGCACGTCCTCTACGCCGACAACGGCGCCGACGGCATCGCCCTGCTCGGTCAGCGCCCCGATGTCGACCTCGTCCTGATGGACGTCATGATGCCGGGTATGGACGGCAACGAGGCGACCGAGCGGATCCGGCGCATGCCCGAGCACGACGGCCTGCCGATCGTCTTCCTCACGGCCAAGGCGATGCCCGGCGACCGTGACCGCAGCCTCGCGGCCGGCGCGTCGGAGTACGTCACGAAGCCCGTCGACCTCGACCGGCTGCTCACCGTCATGCGGTCCTGGCTGGCACCCCGCGTCGCCGGGGAGGCCTGATGCCGGGAGTCCCGGCGAAGATCCTGCTGGTCGACGACCGGCCGGAGAACCTGCTGGCGCTGGAGGCGATCCTGCAGGGGCTGGGGCACGACCTGATCAAGGCGACCTCGGGGGAGGAGGCGCTCAAGCGCCTGCTCGTCGAGGACGTGGCGGTGCTGCTGCTCGACGTCCAGATGCCCGGCATGGACGGCTTCGAGACCGCGGCCCACGTCAAGCGCCGCGAGAAGACCCGCGACATCCCGATCCTGTTCCTCACGGCGATCGACGGCGAGGCCCACCAGGCGTTCCGCGGCTACGCCGCCGGCGCCGTCGACTACCTCGCCAAGCCGTTCGACCCCTGGGTGCTCAAGGCCAAGGTCGGCGTCTTCGTCGAGCTCTACGAGCGGCGTCGCGAGCTGACGACCCAGGCCGAGCAGCTGCGCCGCCGGCTGGCGCGCTACGACGCGGCCGGCCTCGAAGGGCTGTCGGAGGACGTGTGCGCAGCGATCGAGAAGGCGCAGGCGGCCGGGGACCCCGGCGCGCTCGCGGCCGCGCTGGAGCAGGCGGCGTCTGCCGCGACCGCGATGCGCGAGGCCGTGCGCCGCGTGCCGGCCGCCCCGCCGGTCGGGACCTCCCGGTGACGGGGGTCGCCGTCCCATGACGGCAGCCGTCACCACGCTTCCGGCCCAGGACCGCTCGCCGACCGCGGCCCGTCGCCTGGTCAGCGACGCGCTCACCGAGGCCGGCCTCGAGGTCATGCTGGACGACGCCCTGCTATTGGTCACCGAGCTGGTGACCAACGCGGTCATCCACGCGGGGACCGACGTCGAGCTGTCCATCGACATCGGTCCCGGTCGTGCCCGCATCGAGGTGCTCGACCACGGTCCGGGCACCGTCCCGAGCCCGGACGGCACGCCGGTCGACGCGACGCGCGAGGGTGGGCGGGGGATGTTCCTGCTCGACGCGCTGGCCCGGGAGTGGGGGACCCGGCACTTCCCCGGAGGCAAGTCGGTGTGGTTCGAGCTGGGGGTCACCGACCGGGTGATCCCGCGGCCGATGCCGCTGCGCCCCCCGACGCGCCCGTCCGCGCGGCCGGCCGTGTCCTGGTTGCTGGGCCTGCCGGCCGACCTCGAGGAGCGGCTCAGCTCCACCCAGCTGCTCAGCGAGCTCATGCACCGGCTCTGCGACGCGATGGGGCTGGAGGAGGGCTGGCTGCTGGCCGAGGCCGCGGGGGACCCGTCCGACTGGGACCTCGTCGCCGCGCACGACGTCGGCCGCGTCGGGCCGGACCCGGACGACGTCCGTCGGCTGGCCCGCGGTGGCGCTGACGTCGAGATGCCAGACACCGCAGGGCTTCTCGTGCTCCCGCTGCGTCGTCGTACCGGGGTCTTCGGGGCGCTCGTCGTGGGCGACGCGTCGTCGCTGGACGAGGGCGGCGTCGCGCTGGCCCGCCTCGTCGGCGACCGGATGGGCGTGGTGCTGCGCGAC
>SCTD01000387.1 GCA_004299215.1 Frankiales bacterium
AGGAGTTCGTGCTGCTGCTGCCCGAGCAGGACCTGGCCGGCGCCTCCATCGCGGTCGAGCGGGTCCGCGCGGCCGTGCAGGCGCGCGCCCTCGTGCACCCGCAGAGCGAGCACGGCGTCGTCACGATCAGCGGCGGCCTCGCCTCGAGCTCCTCGATCGTGCCGCTGACGGCGGAGGGGCTGCTGCACGCCGCCGACCTCGCGCTCTTCGAGTCCAAGGCGGTCGGCCGCAACACCCTCACCGTGGTCTCCGAAGCGCCGCGCGCCCTGACCTGAAGGCTCCAGTCGGGCCCCGCCCATGTCGCCGCCACAGATCTCACTCCTGGCGGACGCTGGGGTCATGCGGTCCGAGCCGTCACTGTCGTGGCTGTGTTCGCGCTGCTCGGGACTGGATGCTCCGAGGGTGGACGCGGCACGGCGTCCGACCCGTCACCCAGCACGAGTGCAGCGCCAGCCGTGACGGTCAGCCGGAGCACGAGCGAGCGCCGCCACGTCGAGCGCCACGTCGCCGGCAGGCTCCACCAGCGCACCGTAGGACGAAACCAGCGCCCACGCTCGGAGTCTCAGAGGTCTCGCACTGGCTCGGAACGAGCCTTGCGTGCGCGCTGGTGCGGTACGTCACTCAGGCGGACAGCCGGGAGTAGTCGGTGTAGCCCTCGGCGCCGCCGCCGTAGGTCGTGGCCTGGTCGACCGCGTTGAGCGGTGCGCCGACGCGGAACCTCTCCACGAGGTCGGGGTTGGCCAGGAAGCCGCGGCCGACGGCGAACAGGTCGCCCCTGTCGCTGTCGACGACGGACTGCGCCGTCTCGAGGTCGGACGCGCCCTGGAAGCCGGTGGAGATGATGACGACGCCCGGGAACAACGTGCGCAGAGCCTCGCCGTACGTCGTCCCCGGGTCCTCGGCGATGTGCAGGTAGAGCAGGCCGAGCGGCGCGAGGCCGGTCACGAGCGCCTCGTAGGTGGCCTCCACCTCGGTCTCGGTCATGTCGTTGAACGCGTGGCCGGGCGAGACGCGGATGCCGACGCGGCCGGCGCCGATCGCGGCCGCGACGGCAGTCGCGACCTCGACGACGAAGCGGGCCCGGTTCTCCGGCGAGCCGCCGTAGGCGTCGGTGCGCGCGTTGGACGTGTCTCCGAGGAACTGGTGCAGCAGGTAGCCGTTGGCCGCGTGCAGCTCGACGCCGTCCAGGCCCGCCTCGACCGCACGACGGGCGGCGTCGACGAACTCTGCGACGACACCGGGCAGCTCGTCGGTCGCCAGCGCGCGTGGGGTGGGCAGGTCGTCCATGCCGGCGCCGGTGAAGACCTGGCCGGCGGCCGCGATCGCCGACGGGGCAACCGGCTGCTGACCGGTGATCTTCTCGTGCCCGATCCGACCGGTGTGCATCAGCTGGGCCACGACCACACCCCCCACGGCGTGGACCGCGTCGGCGACAAGGCGCCAGCCGGCGACCTGGTCCTCGGTGTGCAGACCCGGGGTGTTCGGGTAGCCCTGGCCGACAGCGGAGGGCTGCGTGCCCTCGGTGATGATGAGTCCGGCACCCGCGCGCTGGGCGTAGTACTCGGCGTTGAGCGCGGTGGGGGCGGTGCCCTCGCCGGCCCGGTTGCGCGTCATCGGCGCCATCACGAAGCGGTTCTTCAGCTCGAGGTCCCCCAGCCGGAAGGGTGCGAACAGGTCGATGCTCATGCAGGGGTCTCCTCGTAGTCGATTGCAGGTGCAACAACTGCAAGTCGCGTGACTGCCGAGCCCTTCCACGACGGAGCCGAGGTGTCGGTCACACGCCGGCGGTCGGCCGGTCCGGGAGACGCAGCTCGAGGGGCGGGACCAGCGGCTGGCCGAACCGGGACGAGTGTCGATGGTCCGACCGGGCCACGCGGGGTGACGATGGTGTCGTCACCGGCCGCGATCACGCTCGACGTCGGCACCAGCCGCGAGAACCGCACCGGGTCGTGGCGGACCGAGCGCCCCGTCTTCGTCAGCCTGATGCCGCCGTGCAACGACGGTCAGCGCTCGACGGCCACCAGGTCGTCGTTCGCGGCGAGCAGCGCCGACGCCCCGAGGCAGAACTCGGCGGAGAACAGGTAGGCGGTGATGCGGAAGAAGGTCGCGTCGACCTCGTCGTCCCACGTGCGAGAGAGGCTCTCGTAGCCGGAAGCGTCCATCTCGGTCTCCTTCGATCGGCTGCCTCGACTGTCGACCTGCGGGCAGGGCGGGCGCATCGTCCGAAAGGTCGGGTCTGTCGGCCGGACGGACTACCCGGACGCCTCCCGCGCCGCTGCCTCGAGCCGGGCCAGGTACGCCGCACGCTCGCTGTCGCCCCGGTCGGGCAGGTTCGTCGCACCCGGCCGAAGGCCCGCGCTGCCGTCGACGAGCTCCCGCACGATGTCGGCGTGACCGGCGTGCCGGTGCGTCTCGGCGACCAGGTGCAGGGCGATCCGGTGCAGCGTCGTCTCGGCCCGGTCCGCCGGCCACCAGGGAACCCGCCCGACGGTGTCCAGCGGCAGCGCCGCCAGCGTCGCGTCGGCATGTGCCGAGGTGCGACGGTAGAGCCCGACCACGTCGTCGTGGGACTCCTCGGCCGTGGCCCACATGTCGGCGTCCGGCTCGGCGTCGGCCGCGAACCAGGGCAGCGGTTCCGGGAACGGCCGGCCGAAGCAGTCGCCGAGGTAGCCCGCCTCGACGCTCGCGACGTGCTTCACCAGGCCGAGCAGGTTGGTGCCGGTCGGCGTCAGCGGACGGCGCCGGTCGTACTCCGACAGCCCCTCGAGCTTCCACAGCAGCGCATCCCGCGCCACCTGCAGGTAGCGCTGGAGGTCCTGCGTCGGGGAGGTCAGTGCGACCCGTTCGGCAGCGAGGCCACGTCGATCCAGTAGCGCGCCATCTCCTGCACGCCGTCGCGCAGCCCGGTGAGGCTGGCCGGCTTGGTGACGTAGGAGTTGGCACTGCGGGCGTACGAGCCCTTGATGTCCTCGGGCCGGTCGGACGAGGACAGCATCACCGTCGGGATGGTGCGCAGGCTCGCGTCCGCCTTGATCTGCTCGAGCACCTCGAGCCCGCTCACCTTGGGCATCTTGAGGTCGAGCACGATCAGGTGCGGGCGCTCGGCGCCGACGTACTTCCCCCGGCGGTGCAGGTAGTCCAGCGCCTCCTCCCCGTCGCGCACGGTGTGCATCTCGACGTCGAGCCCGTGGGCGTCCTTGAAGGCGCGCACGGTGAAGAAGGCGTGGTCCACGTCGTCCTCGGCGAGCAGTACCCGTGCGGTCATGCGCTTTCCTCCACCATCGTGCGGTCGGTCGAGCCCTCGCGGGTCTCGCGGGGGATGGGAACGCGTCGCTCGACGACGATCCCCGGGGGCAGGTCGATCTGGATCGTGGTGCCGGTCTCGGCACCGGGCGGCGGGCCGCCGACCTCGAGCGTGCCGCCGACGCTCTCGACGATCCGCTTGCAGATCGCCAGGCCCATGCCGGTCCCGGTGCTGGACCGCGCGGCGTCGAGCCGCTCGAAGACCCGGAGCACGCGGGCGCGGTACTCCGGTGGGACGCCGCGCCCGTCGTCGGCCACCGCCAGCAGGATCGACCCGTTGTCGGCGGCGCTGGCGGAGACCGTCACGGCGAGGTCGTCCCTCCCGCCGTGCTTGAGGGCGTTGTCGACGAGGTTGGTCAGCAGCTGACGGGCGCGGCGTCCCACCGGAG
>SCTD01000388.1 GCA_004299215.1 Frankiales bacterium
CGACCGGGTGGCCACAGTGAGGCCGAGCTCGATGGCGGTGCGCGCGTGCAGCACCGCGTTCGTGACCAGCTCGCTGGTCAGCAGCAGCAGCACCTCGCGCGTCGCCTCCGGCAGCGACGCCGGCGCGTGCTCCCGCACGAAGGACCGCGCCCGCCCGACGTCGTGCGGCACCGGCTGCAGGTGCACGTGGAAGGACTCGCTCACCGGGTCGTCCGGAGGCAGCACGTCGGGGAGCAGCCGCTGACAGCCCATGCTCGCTGGCCCCTCGCTTCGTCGTCGCGTCCGCTGCCCGTGCCCACCCCGATGTGCCCCACACTGTGCCCCGTGAAGCACCGGACGGCCAGCGCATCCGCCGGGCTGTCGGTGCGAGCGCGGGCGGGAGCGCCGCCGACGCCGTACGCCCGAGCGGTCCTCGACGTCGTCGACCGGATCCCGCCCGGCAAGGTGATGACGTACGGCGACGTCGCCGAGCTGATGGGTCGCGGCTCGCCCCGGACGGTCGGCGCCGTCATGAGCGACCACGGCCGCGAGGTGCCGTGGCAGCGCGTGGTGCAGGCCTCCGGCCGGCCGGCCGAGCCTCACCTGCAGGAGGCGCTGCGGCTGCTGGCCGCCGAGGGCTGCCCGGTCACCGGCGAGCGGGTGGACCTGGCCCGCGCGCGCTGGGACGGGCGTACCTCCTGACCGGCTCGGTCGTTGGACTCCACGAGCCCACCCAGCCTCGAGGAGTCGCCATGCGCCTGCGTCCCCTGATCGCCACATCGGTCGTCGCCGTCCTCGCTGCCGCGGGGGCGAGCGCCTCCGCTGCACCGGCGCCGGTGCAGAAGCGGCCCGCCTTCGCCTCCGCCGCGACGGCGACGGTGACCCCGGGGGTGCAGACGGTCACCGGCGGGTCGCAGTGCACCGCGAACTTCGTCTTCACCGACGGGACCGGGGCGGTCTACCTGGGTCAGTCCGCCCACTGCGCCGGAACGGGCGGCGCCACCGAGACCGACGGCTGCATCGCTGGCTCGCTCCCGCTCGGCACGCGCGTGGAGATCGACGGAGCGAGCCAGCCCGGCACGCTGGTCTACAGCAGCTGGCTGGCCATGCAGGCCGCGAAGGAGAAGGACGCGAACGCCTGCGCCTACAACGACTTCGCCCTGGTCCGGCTGGACCCGTCCGACATCGGGCGTACGAACCCCTCGGTCCCGGTCTTCGGCGGTCCGGTCGGGCTGGACACCGACGGCACGAGCGTCGGCGAGCAGGTCGTGACCTACGGCAACAGCAGCCTGCGCTTCGGTCTGGAGAGCACCAGTCCCAAGCGCGGGGTCAGCCTCGGCGACGCCTTCGGCGGCTGGACGCACACCGTCTACACCGTGACTCCGGGCATCCCGGGTGACAGCGGGAGCGGCGTGCTCGACGCTGCCGGCCGCGCGATCGGGACGCTCAGCACGGTGGCTGTCCTGCCGTACCCGGCCAGCAACGGCGTCAGCGACCTCGCCCGCCAGATCGCCTACGCCCGCGGCCACGGCGTGCCCGGGCTGACCCTCGTCCCCGGCACCGAGGCCTTCGCCGGCGTGCTGTAGGCCGGTCCTGTCGCACCTCCGTGGTGGAGTGGTGCGTCGTGAGCCCGCCAGTCCGCAGCCCCCAGGTCGCCGTCCCGGCGTCGCCGTACCGGCTCGTGCGCACGCCCCCGCCGGTCGCGCGCCGGCTCGTGCCCGACGAGCACCAGGCGGCGGTGCTCGCGCACTCCGGCGGTCCGCTGCTGGTGCTGGCCGGCCCGGGGACGGGCAAGACCACGACGCTCGTCGAGGCCGTCGCCCGGCGGGTCGAGGCCGGGCTGGCACCCGAGTCGGTGCTGGTGCTGACCTTCAGCCGGAAGGCGGCCCAGGAGCTGCGCGAGCGGATCACCGCCCGGCTCGGCACGGCGAGCGCCGGGCTGTCCGCGTGGACCTTCCACGCCTTCTGCTACGCGCTGGTCCGCGAGCACGCCCCGGCACAGCTGTGGCGCGAGCCGCTCCGGCTGCTGTCGGGCGCGGAGCAGGACGTCGCGCTGCGCGAGCTGCTGCGCGGGTCGGTCGACCTCGGCCGCGAGTGGCCACCCACGCTGCGCGCCGCCCTGGCGACCCGGGGCCTCGCGGAGGAGGTGCGGGCGCTGCTCTCCCGCGCCCGGGAGGTCGGCCTGGAGCCGGAGGACCTGGCGGCGCTGGCGGTCCGCGAGGGGCGGGAGGACTGGTCGGCGCTGGCGGGGTTCTTCGCGGAGTACCTCGACGTGCTGGACGCGCAGGGCGCCATCGACTACGCCGAGCTGGTGCACCGGGCGGTGCTGCTGGCCGAGGACCCCGAGGTGGGGCCGGCGCTGCGGGCGCGCTTCGGGGCGGTGTTCGTCGACGAGTACCAGGACACCGATCCGGCGCAGGAGCGGCTGCTGCAGGCGCTGGCGGGCGGTGGCCGCGACCTGGTGGTGGTGGGTGACCCCGACCAGTCGATCTACGCCTTCCGCGGCGCCGAGGTGCGCGGGCTGCTCGACTTCCCGACCCGGTTCCCGTGCGGGACAGGCGCCCCCGCCCCGGTCGTCGCGCTGCGCACCTGCCGTCGCTCCGGCGCAGGGCTGCTCGCCGCCTCGCGGCTCGTCGCGTCGCGCATCCCGGCGCCGGGCCTGCCGGCCGACCAGCTGCGCGCGCACCGCGACCTGCGGCCCGCCGCCGGTGCCCCGGCGGGCGAGGTGGAGGCGCACACCTTCCCGTCGCTTGGAGCCGAGGCCGACGCCATCGCCGAGCTGCTGCGCCGCGAGCACCTCGAGCGCGGCACGCCCTGGTCGCGGATGGCGGTGCTGGTGCGCTCCGGTGCGCGGTCCGTCCCGCTGCTGCGGCGGGTGCTGACCGCGGCGGGAGTTCCGCTGGAGGTGGCCGGTGACGAGCTGCCGCTGTCACGCGAGCCCGCGGTGGCGCCGCTGCTGCTCGCGCTGCGCGTCGCCGACGACCCGGCCGAGCTCACCGTGGAGACCGCCCGCGCGCTGCTGCTCTCGCCGCTGGGCGGAGCCGACCCGTCCGGCCTGCGCCGGCTCGGCCGCGAGCTGCGCGCCGCCGACCGGGCGGCCGCCGTGGCGGCCGCGGCGACGGGGGAGTCGCCGAGCCGGCTGCCGGCCCCGTCCGACGAGCTGCTGCGGGCGGCGCTGGCCGACCCCCGGCTGCTGCTCGAGGTCGACCCGCGGGTCGCCCGTCCCGTCGAGCGGCTGGCCGGCCTGCTCAGCCGCGCCCGCGAAGCACTCGCGGACGGGCCCGAGACGGCGCTGTGGGTGCTCTGGGCGGGCAGTCCCTGGCCCGACCGGCTGGAGGCCGCGTCGCGGGACCGGGGTGCGGCCGGGCGGGCCGCCGACCGCGACCTCGACGCCGTGGTGTCGCTCTTCGCGACCGTCGCCCGGGTCAGCGACCGCCGCCGGCTCACCGGCGTCGGCACCCTGCTCGACGAGCTCGAGGCGCAGCAGATCCCCGCCGACACGCTCGCCGACCGGGGCGTGCGCGGCGACGCGGTGCGGCTGCTCACCGCTCACCGCAGCAAGGGCCTGGAGTGGGACGTCGTCGTGGTCGCCTCCGTGCAGGAGGGCGTCTGGCCCGACCTGCGCCGCCGGTCCACCCTGCTGGAGCCCGAGCGCCTCGCGCCGCTGGGGGAGGGCGGGCTGCGGGAGCCGTCCGACCGCGCCGAGCTGATGGCCGACGAGCGGCGGCTGTTCTACGTCGCGCTCACCCGCGCCCGCCGCCGCGTCGTCGTCACGGCGGTCTCCGGGGCGGACGAGGACGGCGAGCGCCCCAGCCGGCTGCTCGGCGAGCTCGGCGTCGAGGGCGTGGAGCACCTCGACCGGACCGCCCGGCCGCTGTCGCTGCCCGCGCTGGTGGCCGCGCTCCGCCGTACGTCCGTCGACCCCGCGCGCACCGCCGCCGCCCGGCGCGCCGCGGCCTCACGGCTCGCCCGGCTGGCCGCTGCCACCGACGACGCCGGCCGTCCGCTCGCGCCCGCGGCGCACCCGTCACGGTGGTGGGGACTGGCGCCGGTCAGCGACTCCGCGACGCCGGTCCACCCGGCGGGCGTGCCGGTCCCGCTGTCGGGCACGTCGCTGAGCGGGCTCGAGGAGTGCCCGCTGCGGTGGTTCCTCGAGCACGAGGTGCACGCCCGGTCGGCGGCCTCCTCCGCGATGGGCTTCGGCGGGGTGGTGCACGCGCTGGCCGACGAGGTCGCGACCGGCCGCTCTCCTGCCGACCTCGACGTGCTGATGGCCCGGCTCGACACGGTGTGGGGGCAGCTGGCCCACGACGCGCCCTGGCAGTCCGACCAGCAGCACGAGCAGGCACGCGAGGCCCTTCGGCGGTTCCTGGTGTGGCACAGCGGCTCTCGCGACCGGCAGCTGGTCACGACCGAGGTGCCCTTCGCGGTCTCGCTGGAGCTGCCCGGCGGGCCGGTCGTGCTGCGCGGCTTCATGGACCGGGTCGAGCTCGACCGCGACGGGCGGGTGCACGTGGTCGACCTCAAGACCGGCAGGAAGCCGTTCACCAGGTCGGCGGTCGAGTCCCACGCGCAGCTCGGCAGCTACCAGCTGGCCGTGCGCGAGGGAGCGCTCGACGACGTGCTGCCCGGGCGGCCGGAGGTCGGTGGGGCGGAGCTCGTGATGCTCCGGGTGGAGGACGGGCCCGGGCCGAAGGTCCAGGCGCAGCAGGCGATCTCGGGATCGCCGACCTGGGTCGAGGTGCTGCTCGACACGGCCGTGCGGCGGGTGCTGGGGGAGAGCTTCCCGCCGACGCCGCAGGAGCGCTGCCCGCGCTGCCCGTTCCGCACCTGCTGCCCCGCCCAGCCCGACGGCCGGCAGGTGGTGCAGTGACCACGCCCCACCGCGGACCCCGCATGAAGGCGGCCGACCTGCGCGACCTGCTGGGGATCCCGTTCACGGACGAGCAGCTCCGGGCGGCGTCCGCACCGCTCGCGCCCGGGCTGGTCGTGGCGGGTGCCGGCTCGGGCAAGACCAGCGTGATGGCGGCCCGCGTCGTGTGGCTCGTCGGCACCGGGCAGGTCGCACCCGAGGAGGTGCTCGGCCTGACCTTCACCAACAAGGCCGCCGGCGAGCTGGCCGGCCGGCTGCGCAGCGGGCTGGCCCGCGCCGGGGTGGCGGTGACCGGCGACGCAGGCGAGCCGGTCGTGTCGACCTACCACGCGTTCGCCGGCCGGCTGGTCACCGAGCACGGCCTCCGGCTGGGCGTGGAGCCGCGGTCGCGGCTGCTGGCCGACGCCACCCGCTACCAGCTGGCCGCGCGCGTCCTGCGCCGGCACCGCGGCTCGATCACCCACCTGACATCGCCGCTGTCCATGCTGGTCGGCGACCTGGTGTCGCTGGAGTCCGAGCTCTCCGAGCACCTGGTCTCGCCGGAGCAGCTGCGCGCGTGGGACGCCGAGTGGCTCGGAGTCGTCGAGACCGCGTGCGCCGAGCTGGACGGCGAGAAGGGCAGCAAGGGCCACTGCGATGAGCTCCGCAGGATGGCGCTCGCCGCGCGCCGGCGGGGGGAGCTCACCGGGCTCGTCGCGTCGTACCGCGCCGCCAAGGCTGACCTCGACGCGATCGACTTCGGCGACCAGGTCGCGCTCGCGGCGCGGCTGGCGGAGACGCTGCCCGAGGTCGGCGCCGCCGAGCGGGAGCGGGCGAGGGTGGTGCTGCTCGACGAGTACCAGGACACCAGCGTCGCCCAGCGCAGGATGCTGGTCGGGCTGTTCGGCGGGGGCCACCCGGTGACGGCCGTCGGCGACCCCTGCCAGGCGATCTACGGCTGGCGCGGTGCGTCGGTGTCCAACCTCGACGGCTTCCCGCGCCACTTCGCGAACACCGACGGCAGCGAGGCCGCGACCTTCGCGCTCGCGGTCAACCAGCGCTCGGGTGGCCGGCTGCTGCAGCTCGCGAACGCCGTCGCCTCCTCGCTCCGGCTCCGGCACCGGGTGGTCGAGCTCGAGGCGCCCCCGGCGAAGGCCGAGCTGGGAGAGGTCGTCGTCGCGCTGCACCCCTCCTGGCAGGAGGAGTGCACCTGGGTCGCCGCGCAGGTGAGGTCCGCGATCGACCGAGGCGTCGAGCCGCGGGAGTGCGCGGTGCTCGTGCGCGCGCGCAGCGACTTCGCCGACCTGTACGCCGCTCTCACCGCGGCCGGGCTCCCGGTCGAGGTCGTCGGCCTCGGTGGCCTGCTCCAGCTGCCGGAGGTGGCGGACGTCGTCGCGACGCTGCAGGTGCTCGACGACCCGACCGCGAACGCCCCGCTGCTCCGGCTGCTGACCGGCCCGCGGTGGCGGCTCGGCACCCGTGACCTGGCGGTGCTCGGCCGGCGGGCCCGCGACCTGCTCGCCGCCGACTCCGGCGCCGACCAGCGACCGGCCGACGAGACCGCGCTCGAGCAGGCCGTCGCCGGGGTCGACCCGTGCGACGTCGTCGCGCTCTCCGACGCGCTGGACCGGCCCGGGCACGAGGGCTGGTCGGTCGAGGGGGTGCAGCGGGTCACGGCGCTCAACGCCGAGCTGCGCGAGCTGCGGTCCTCGCGCGACGAGCCGATGCTCGACCTGGTCCACAAGGTCGTCCAGGTCACCGGGCTCGACGTGGAGCTGGCCGCGTCACCGGAGGCGGTGCAGGCACGACGGCGCGAGTCGCTGGCCGCCTTCCTCGACGTGGCAGCGGGTTTCACCGACCTCGACGGCGAGAGCAGCCTGTCGGCGTTCCTGGCCTTCCTGCGCGCCGCCGAGGAGCACGAGCGCGGCCTCGACGCGGTCACCCCGACCGGCAGCGACGCCGTCCAGCTGCTGACGGCCCACCGTGCCAAGGGCCTGGAGTGGGACGTCGTCGCCTGCCCCGACCTGACCCGCAAGGTGTTCCCGTCCGACACCCTGCGCGACCGCTGGACCTCCAGCCCGGCGGTGCTGCCCGGCCCGCTGCGCGGCGACGCGGAGGACCAGCCGTCCCTGGTCGGCTACGACAAGGCGGGCGTGTCGTCGTACGTCCAGGAGTGCCGCGAGCACCTCGAGCGCGAGGAGCGCCGCCTCGGCTACGTCGCCTTCACCCGGGCGCGGCACCTGCTCATCGGCAGCGGCCACTGGTGGGGGTCGACGCAGAAGAAGCCGCGCGGTCCGTCGCCGTTCCTCGACGAGCTGCGCGCCCACGCGCTCGCCGGCGGCGGTCGGGTCGAGCTGTGGACCGAGGAACCGACCGAGAGGAGCAACCCGGCGCTGGCCGAGGCCGCTGCGCACGCGTGGCCTGCGCCGTACGACGAGGATCCCTTCCTCCGCCGCCGGGCGTCCGCGGACGCGGTGCTGGGGGACCTGGCGGCGCTGTCGTCGGGCGCAGGGCTGCCGGAGGACGCGACCGGGATGACGGCCTGGGAGCGGGAGCAGCTCGACCGCTTCGACCGGGAGGCGGTGCTGCTGCTGCAGGAGGAGCGCGCTGCGCGGCGGGGGGTGCGCGAGGTCGCCCTGCCCACCGCCCTGACCGCGTCGCAGCTGATGCGGCTGCAGGCCGATCCCGAGGGCTTCGCCCGCGAGCTCGCCCGGCCGCTGCCGCGCCGCCCGGTGCCGGCCGCCCGCCGTGGCACCCGCTTCCACGCGTGGGTCGAGGCGCTGTTCGGCGAGCGTCCGCTGCTCGACCCCGACGAGCTGCCGGGTGCCGAGGACGACGGGCTGGCCGACGACGCGGCCCTCGAGCGGCTGCAGGAGGCGTTCCTCGCCTCCCCCTGGTCGCGTCGCCGGCCGCACTCCGTGGAAGCGGCCTTCGCGCTGCCGATCGGCGGCCGCGTGGTGCGCGGCCGGATCGACGCGGTCTACGACCTCGGCGACGGCCGGTGGGAGGTCGTCGACTGGAAGACCGGCGACGAGCCGGCCGACCCGCTGCAGCTCGCTGTCTACCGGCTGGCCTGGGCGCGGCTGGCCGGGGTGGATCCGTCAGCGGTGGAGGGCGTCTTCCTGCACGTCGCAAGCGGCGAGGAGGTCCGCTTC
>SCTD01000389.1 GCA_004299215.1 Frankiales bacterium
CGCCGATCCCGCAGGCGGTGCGGACCATCTCGGCGACCGCCGCGAGGTCCCTCCCCTCGCCGAACGGCGGGCAGCGACCCCACAGCACCCGCGCACCCGGGAGCTCACCGGCGAACCGCGAGAGCTCCTGCGTCAGCCGGGTCTTGCCCACGCCCGCGTCCCCGGTGAGCATCACCGTCCGCGGCTCCTCGCGGTCGGCCACCTCCATGACGCGCCCGACGAGCAGCCCCAGCTCGGCGTCCCGGCCGATCATCGGAACCTCCTCGCCGAGGCCGAGCCGGCTGGCGGACGGCGCGCGCAGGCCGACGAGCTCGTACGCCGGGACCGGCTCGCGCTTGCCCTTCAGCCGCAGCGGCGGCAGCGAGCGCCAGGACGCGATGGACATGGTCGCCAGCGCGGTGTCGCGCCCCGCGAGGACCGAGCCGACGCCGGCCGCGTCGGACAGCCGGCTCGCGGTGTTCACGGTGTCACCGACGACGGTGTAGCTCAGGTGGGCCTGGGTTCCGGCCAGCACGATGCCGGTGTTGAGCCCGACCCGGAGGCCGAGCCGGCGCCCCCCGCCGCTCTCCTCCTCGACGACGCGCCGCACGGCGGTCTGCATCCGAGCGGCGGCCCGGACCGCCCGCTCCGCGTCGTCCTCGTGCGCGGTCGGCGCGCCGAAGACCGCCATCAGCCCGTCGCCGGTGAGCTTGTCGACGTGCCCGCCGAACTCCGAGACGGCGGCGGTGAGGGTGGCCAGCACCCGGTCGGTGACCACGCCGACGCGCTCGGGGTCGAGGTCCTCGGCCCAGCTGGTGAAGTCGGACAGGTCGCCGAAGAGCACCGTGACGAGCCGGCGCTCGGCGTCGGTCTCCGGTCCGGTGCTCGCGGGCAGCGCCGCGCCGCAGGCGAAGCAGAAGCGGGCGTTCGGGACGGTGGGCGTGCCGCAGACCGGGCACGTCACGGCCCGGCCCCGCCCTGGAGGTAGGCGAGCTGGGCCCGGACCGACAGCGTGGCAGCCGGCCAGAGCACCCGGTCGACGTCGGCGTAGACCGTCTCCACGACCTGCTGGGGCGTGCGGGCGCCGGCGGCGACGGCGGCCCGGACCTGGTCGAGGCGGGCCTCCCGGTGCGCGAGGTACTGCTCGGCGGCCAGGCCGGCGTGCTCGAGCTCGGGACCGTGACCGGGCAGGACGGTCAGGTCGCCGAGCTCGCGCAGCCGCTGCAGCGAAGCGAGGTAGTCGCCGAGCACGCCGTCGGGGTGCGCGACCACGGTGGTGCCGCGGCCCAGCACGGTGTCACCGGTCAGGACGGCGTCGTCGAGCACGAAGCAGAGCGAGTCGCTGGTGTGGCCGGGCGTGCCGAGCACCCGGAGCTCCAGCCCGGCGGCCGCGACGACGTCGCCGTCCACGAGGCCCTCGTCGCCGAGCCGGTGCGCCGGGTCGAGCGACCGCACCGGGGCGCCGGTCAGCTCGGCGAAGCGGCGCGCGCCCTCGCTGTGGTCCGGGTGCCCGTGGGTCAGCAGGACGGCAGCGACCGGGCCGTGCCGGGCCACCTCGACCAGGTGGCCCTCGATCAGCGGACCCGGGTCGACGACGACGCACGACTCCGAGTCCGCAGCGCGCAGCACCCACGTGTTGGTGCCCTCCAGCGTCATCGGCCCCGGGTTCGGGGCGAGGACGACGCCGGCGGTCGCCGTGACCGGGCGGAGCACTAGTCCGGGTAGCCCGGGTCGCCGGGCAGCAGGAAGGCCACCGAGTCGTCATCTCCGACCAGCAGCTTGGGCAGCACGGTACGGATCTCGCGGGGGGCCGCCAGCGCCGCGTCCACGTCCGCGTGCTCGGCCAGGTCGCCCAGCACGGCGGCGGTCGGCGGCAGCATGCCGAGGCCGGACGACAGCGCCTCGGCCGGCCGGATCCACAGCCGCTGGTCGGCCTCGCTGCCGGCGTCGCGGCAGACCTGCCCCTCCGGCACGCGGGCGACGAAGAAGCGGGTGTCGAAGCGCTTGCTCTCGGCCTCAGGGGTGATCCAGTGCGCCAGCGGCCGGAGCAGGTCGGCGCGCAGCACCAGCCCGCGCCGGGCGAGCAGCTCCGACAGCGACTGCTCGCGCGCCTCCAGGGCGACCCGCTCGGCCTCCCAGTCGTCGGTGCTCACGTCGGCGAGCAGCTCGTCCGGCGACGGTCCGACGAGCAGGACGCCCGACTCCTCGAAGGTCTCGCGTACGGCAGCGCAGACCAGCGCCCGGGCGAGCGGCTCGTCGCAGCGGAACGCCTCGGCGAAGGCGGACGGCGGCGGGCCGGACCAGCCCACCTCGGCGTGCGCGTCGGCCGGGTCGACCGAGCCGCCGGGGAAGACGTGCATGCCGCCGGCGAAGGCCATCCCGCGCACCCGACGCAGCAGGTAGACCTCGGGTCCGTGCGCGCCGTCGCGGAGCAGCGCCACCGTGGCGGCGTCACGGGTCGGCGGCGCCTCCAGCTCGCCCCGGCTCATCGCCCGGGCGCGGTCGAACATCCCCGCCGGGAGGCCCGCGGTCACGGTCGAGCGCCTAGGAGACGGCCGACGGGTCGAGCTCGACGACCAGCTCGACCTCGACCGGGGCGTCCAGCGGGAGGGAGGCGACGCCGACGGCCGAGCGCGCGTGCCGGCCGGACTCGCCCTCGAAGACCTCGCCCAGCAGCTCGGACGCACCGTTGACGACGCCGGGCTGGCCGGAGAAGTCCGGCGCGGAGGCGACGAAGCCGACGACCTTGACGACCCTGACGACGGAGTCCAGGCCGACCAGCGCGTCGACGGCCGCCAGGGCGTTGAGCGCGCAGGTGCGCGCCAGCTCCTTGGCCTGCTCCGCCGTGACCAGCGCACCCACCTTGCCCTGCGCCGGCAGCTCCCCGTCCACCATCGGCAGCTGGCCGGAGGTGAAGACGAGGTTGCCGGTGCGGACGGCCGGGATGTAGGCGGCCACCGGCGGCACGACGGCCGGCAGCGTGATCCCCAGCTCCTTCAGCCGCGCGTGCGCGCTCATCCGGCGACCGGGCGCTTGAAGTAGGCGACGAGCTGCTCACCGCCGCCGGGTCCGGGCACGACCTGGACCAGCTCCCAGCCGTCCTGGCCCCAGTTGTCGAGGATCTGCTTCGTCGCGTGGACGAGCAGGGGAACCGTGGCGTACTCCCACTTCTGCATGGCCGCAGGCTACGACCTCTAGCCGACCTGCTCCTCGGCCGCCCTCTTGCGCAGCAGCCGGCGCCGCTCCAGCTCGTTCATGCCGCCCCAGATGCCGTGCGGCTCCTGCACGGTCAGGGCGTAGTCGAGGCACTGGGCCTGGACCTTGCAGCTCCCGCACAGCGCGCGGGCGGCTCCCTCGCGCGCGGACTTCTCCTCCTTGCGCTCGAAGTGGGAGGGGGCGAAGAAGTAGACGGCGTTCACCTGACGGCACTGGGCGTCGACGCGCCAGGTGGGCTCGGTCAGCCGGTCCACCGCCAGTCGGGGGGTGTGCATGGGTGGCGTTCTCCGTAGGTCAGGACCGCGGTGTGGCCGCGGTCACAACGACGGATTCGCCCTCGATGGGCAGGTTCCTGCTCGCAGCCTGCGAGTGGTTGCCGCAGGGAGACACACCTAACCTGGGCGGGTGACCGACTTCCCCGACGTGCGCCTGCACGTGGTGACCGGCAAGGGCGGCACGGGCAAGACCACCGTCGCGGCCGCGCTGGCGCTCGCTCTCGCGTCCGGCGGCCGGCGGGTGCTGCTGACCGAGGTCGAGGGCCGGCAGGGGATCGCCCAGCTCTTCGACTGCCCGCCGCTGCCGTACGAGGAGCGCAAGGTCGCCGTCGCGCCCGGCGGCGGCGACGTCCACGCGCTGGCGATCGACCCCGAGGACGCCCTGCTCGACTACCTCCACATGTTCTACAAGCTGTCCCGGACCGGCGTCG